>DASYVW010000447.1:0-3641 GCA_035936675.1 Gemmatimonadales bacterium | reverse complement strand
GCCGCGCTCGGCCTCGGTCTGCCTGCGGCGGCGCATGGCCGCGTTCTGCTCCGCGATGCTGAGGAGCTGAAACCAGATCCCCTGCACCTGCAGCGCGCGCGCCAGGAGCTCGGGGCTGAGCTCGGACGGCGGCCGCTCCCCGCGCAGCACCGGCTCGAGCTCGGGCTGCCGCCGCCGCACCAGGTCGAGCAGCAGGGCCGAAAGCAGCTCGACGACTTCGTTGGCGTAGGCCGCTGCGCTGGCTGCCGCCGGATCGGTGGACTCGGGGAGCGAGACTGCCGAAAACGGCTCGACTGCGGTGTGGGTCACACGACGCGATCGCGGAGGGGGGCGCCGCTGAAGAAGAGGCGCAGGTTTTCCAGGGCTCGCCTTCCCATTGCAACGCGGGTCTCGGTGGTGGCACTGCCGAGGTGCGGAAGGAGCACGACGTTTTCCATGGTAAGCAGGGCGGGTGCGATCTGCGGCTCCCGCTCGTACACGTCGAGGCCGGCCCCGGCGATGGTGCCGTCGCCGAGAGCCTCGACCAGTGCGGCTTCGTCCACCACATCGCCGCGGGCCGTGTTGATCAGGTAGGCGCCGCGCCGCATACCGGCCAGGCGCTCGCGGTTCATCAGGTGGCGAGTCTCGGGCATTGCCGGGCAGTGAAGCGAGACGAAGTCGGCCTCCTCCAGCACCTCCTCCAGCGTCTGCCTTGGCTCGGCACCGAGGGCGGCGGCTTCCGAGGGCGACGGCGGAAACGGGTCGTGAAAGATCACCCGCATGCCGAATCCGCCGTGCGCCCGCCGGGCCACGGCGCGAGCGATCCGGCCCATACCGACCAGGCCGAGCACCTTTCCGCTGACCTGAGATCCGAGCATGTGGGTCGGCCGCCACCCGGTCCACGCCCCATGGCGGACATGACGCTCCCCTTCACCTGCTCGCCGGCTCACCATGAGCAACAAGGTCATCGCGATGTCGGCCGTCGCCTCGGTGAGCACGTCCGGTGTGTTGGACACGGCAAGGCCGCGGGCCTTGGCCGCCTCGGTATCGATGTGGTTGAACCCGACTCCGAAGTTGGCCAGCAACCGCGCGCGCAGCGGTTCGGCCCCGAGGACGTCGGCGGTGAGCCGATCCGTGACGGTACACAGGAGCGCGTCGGCGGTGCGGAGCGCATCCTGAAGTCCGGCCGGGCCAAGCGGACTGTCGTCCCGGTTGAGCCGCACCTCGAAGTCCCGGCTCAACTCCTCCTCCACCGTGCTCGGGAGCCGGCGGGTGACGACCACCGTGGGGCGGGCAGTCACTTCGCGGCGACCTTCTTCCGCGAGGAGCGCTTGGCGAGTGCGGCGGCCACGGTGGAGCCCAGCTCCGCCGGGCTCGGCGCCACGGTCAGGCCGGCGGTGCGCATGATCTCCGCCTTCTCCGCCGCGGTATCGCCGAACGCGGAGATGATGGCGCCGGCATGGCCCATCCGCCGGCCCTTCGGTGCCGTCAGCCCAGCGACGTAGCCGATGACCGGCTTCGACATGTTCTCCTGCACGAAGAGGGCGGCCTCGGCTTCCTGTGGCCCGCCGATCTCACCGATCATCATGACGGCCTGGGTCTCGGGATCCTCCTCGAACAACCGGAGCATGTCCACGAACGAGCTGCCGTTGATGGGATCGCCCCCAATGCCGACGCTGGTGGTCTGCCCGATGCCCAGCGCGTTCATCTGGGCAGCGGCCTCGTACCCCAATGTTCCCGACCGGCTCACCACGCCCACGCTTCCGCGCGAGTAGATGTGTCCGGGCATGATGCCAAGCATTGCCTTTCCGGCGCTGATGATCCCCGCGCAGTTGGGGCCGATGAGGGTGGTCCGCCGCTCCCGGGGAAAGCGAAAGAGGTATCGCTTCACCATCATCATGTCCTGGGCCGGGATGCCGTCTGTGATGGTACAGACAAGCCGGATTCCGGCGTTGGCCGCCTCCATGATCGAATCGGCGCAGAACGCCGCGGGCACGAAGATGATGCTCGCCTCGGCTCCGACCTCCCGTACTGCTTCCCGCACCGTGTTGAAGACCGGCCGGTCGAGGTGCCGCGCGCCGCCTTTCCCCGGTGTCACTCCCCCGACCACGTTCGTGCCGTAGGCGATCATTTCCCGGGCGTGGAAGGTTGCCTTTTCGCCAGTGAAGCCCTGGACGATCACCCGGGTACGTTCGTCGATCAGGATGCTCATGAGGCACCGTTTCCAGCTGCGGTGGACTGTGCACGCGAGGACCTCAGCGCGGCCACGACCTTGTCTGCTGCTTCGGACAGCGTCTCGGCGGTGATGATAGGCAGGCCGCTCTCCCGAATGATGCGGCGCCCTTCTTCGACATTAGTGCCGGCCAGGCGGACCACGAGCGGGATCTTTATCTGGATGTCGCGGGCGGCCTGCAGCACCCCCTGCGCCACCCAGTCGCACCGATTGATGCCGGCAAAGATGTTCACCAGAATCGCCCCGACCTTCGAGTCGGAGAGCACCAGGCGAAAGGCCGCCGCCACCCGCTCCGGCGACGCGCCACCACCCACGTCGAGGAAGTTGGCGGGCTGGCCACCGGCATGCTTGATCATGTCCATTGTGGCCATGGCGAGCCCGGCACCATTGATGATGCAGCCGATGTCGCCATCGAGCCCGACGTAATTGAGCCCGTGCTCGGCTGCCTGTGCCTCGCGGGGATCCTCCTCCGCGTAGTCTCTGAGCTCGCTGACATTGGGCCGGCGGAACATGGCGTTGTCGTCGAAGGTCATCTTGCAGTCGAGGGCCAGCACCTGGCCGTCCCCCGTCACCACGAGAGGATTGATCTCCACCATCGTCGCATCCAGATCGCGGAAAGCCCGGTAGGCGCCAAGCAGCGTCGTCACTGCCCGACTAACCTGGGCCGGGGCCAGCCCGAGCCCATAGGCGATCTCCCGAGCTTGGAAGGCGCTCATTCCGATGGCCGGCTCCACGACCTCTCGCAGGATGGAATCCGGCGCGCTCTTGGCAATGTCCTCGATCTCCATGCCCCCCTGCGGGTGCGCCACGATCATGATCCGTTCGGTCTTCCGGTCGAGCACGAGGCCCAGGTACAGCTCGCGATCGATGGGGACCGCCGCCTCGACGTACAGCCGGTGAACCACCCGACCCTCCGGGCCCGTCTGATGGGTCACCAGCCTGTGGCCGAGAAGGCCCTTCGCCGCCTGGCGGACCTCGTCTTCGCTGGAGCAGAGCTTGATGCCGCCCGCCTTGCCGCGGGCACCCGAGTGGATCTGGGCCTTGACCGCCCAGCGTGCGCCGCCGATTTCCGACGCACGATACACGGCCTGCTCGGGGCTGTAGGCCACGCCACCCCGCGGGATCGCGACGCCGAAGCCGGCCAGAAGCTCTTTCGCCTGGTATTCGTGGATGTCCATAGTCGATCCGGAAAGCGAAGATCAGAGTTGGCAAAAGTCGCGAGTCGCGGGTCGCGAGTCGCGGTCCGGTTACACCATTAGACGCTAACTCGTGACTCGTGACTCATGACTCGTGACTTGCTACCAATCGCCTTATCCATGTCGACGATGTTCTGCGCCATTCGTGCCGAGGCCGCATCGATCATCCGTCCGTCGAGCTGCGCGGCGCCACGGCCTTCCCGCGCCGCCTGGTCGAGCGCATCGAGGATGCG
>DASYVW010000446.1:0-2922 GCA_035936675.1 Gemmatimonadales bacterium | reverse complement strand
CGTTCGGCCGTCGATGGGGTCGAACGGGAGCACCTGCTTTTCGTCCCCGTTGTATGATGGGGTCAGCAATTCCATCAGACCGGGAGACCGCGGCACCTGGAAGAGGCCGTGCAGCCGGGGCCGGCGGACGTCGCAATCGATCAGAAGCACGCGAAGCCCATCGTAGGCAAAGGTCACCGACAGATTAGCCGAGGTCAGAGTCTTCCCTTCGCCGGGAGCGGCGCTGGTGACCACCAGCGTCTTCATGTTGTCGCCCTGCTCGCACCAGACCAGGCTGGTACGCAACATCCGAAAGGCCTCCACCCCGATCGAAAACGGCTGGGCTGTCGTCCCGAGGGAGGAAGCGCTCGAACGCTTGGAATCCAGCTCCGCTCGCTTGCCGGGCCGGAGCAGTCCGCCCAACCGCCGGCTGGCGGGGGCAGTGCCGGTGAGCCGGGGAATGACCGCCAGGCCGGGTACGTGCAGTGCGAGCTCGAGGTCCTCGGGCTTTCGAATCGACGTGTTCAGGGCCTCGAGGAGAAACGCGCCACAGGTTCCGAGCACGAGCCCCATCAGTAGACCCAGGATGACTTTCAGGGGCGCCGTGGCCCAGACCGGCGCATAGGGCATTCCGGCCAGGTCCACGATGTCGACGTCGCCCGCTTCGACTTCCTCTGCCATCCGGGCCTTTTGATAATCCTGACGCACCTGGTCGCTGGTAGACGTCAACGCCTGAACTCGACCCGTAAGGCGCGCCTCTTCCTCGGCCATGGCGGGCAAGACCTGGAGTGACGCCCCGCTCCGTGCGCGGAGGCCGCCCAGCGCAGCGATTCGGGCGTCCAGAGTGGAGACGTGGCTAGCGACACCCTGGCGGAGTTGTGCCTTGGTCGAGGCGATGAGGCTCTTGAGCTGAATCAAATCGGGGTTGGTCGGCGCTGCCCTCCACGGGCCAGTGGTCATCGAGTCCAGTCGGTACTGATAGAGCTCGAGCTGGCGGTAGTCGTTCCCCACAGTGGGGTTCCCAGCCAGGGCCGGGGACGAGGCGAGCGCCCGGAGCGCTTCGGACTCGCCCTGCTGGCCCGACTTGTTGAGCTTCGTGAGCAAGGCGCCGAAGGTGGCCCGATCCGCCTCCAGCTCGGCCCGTCTGGCATCGAGGGCCAACATGTTGGTCTGGTTGGCCTCCAGCGCACCCTGGGTGCTGGCCAGCTGCTGTCGGCTCCGGAACGAGGCCAGTTCACCCTGAGCCCGAGCCAGCATGCTGTCCGTCTGCTTCATCTGGTCCTCGAGGAACTGCCGGCGCCGCTGGGAGATCTGTTGGTATGTCGAGATGTTGAGTTGCTTGAACACCTGCACGGTGGTGTTGACAATGCGCTGCGCCATGCGTGGAATCGTCGAAATGTTGACCACGTCAATGACGTCAGTGCCGGGCCGCGGCGTGACCAGCAGCTGACCATTCAGCCCGTCGGTCGCCATCTCGCGAGAAATCGTGTAGAGATAGGCTTGGGGAATGTCAGGAACCGAGGTCACGGCAAACCGCACCTTGCCGAGATCCAGGATCTCCCCATAGGGTGCCCGGGCCTCGCGGTTGGCCAGTTTGGCCTTCACACCGTTCTGATAGAACGTCACGAGAATCGTGTCGTTCTGGGCCTGGGGATCTACCCACACTCGGTCCAGGCGGCTCATCTTGAATTCCGGCGTGCCGTTGACGAGCTGGAGGCCAAGAGAATCGACGACCGCCGAGACCACGCTGTGGCTGTGAAGCACCTGTGCCAGCGAGAGCAGAGGGTCGGCAGCGTGGTTTATGTCCGGCGTTGGGCTCTCGATCTGATTGGTGAGGGCCCGGCGCTCGCCGGCCATCCGGATCGTCGCCACCGCGCGAAACGTCGCCGGTGTTCTCGCGGCAAGGAATCCTCCCGCGGCCACACCCAACAGCGCCATCACGATGACAAGCCGATAGTGCCGGCGAAGAACGGCCAGGACCTGTCTCAGGGAAATCGAATTGCCGGCCTGAGTCTGAGGCTCGAACCCTGCGCCAAGCGAGGGTTGACGGGAGGGCAGTTGCCGGGCTGGCGGATAGTATTCTTGCATGGGTGGCTTATGGCCTGCTGGCACGGTCGATGACCAGATAAATGGAAGCCGCCGACCCTATTACCCCGATCGCCGGCAGGAAGATGTCATGGAAGAACGACCTCTTTTTATCGACCACGATTTGGTCGCCCGAGTGGACTCGGGTTGCAGCCGCCGTTCCCTCCGGCTCGAGGAGATTCACGTACAGCTCATGCTGACGGCCGCTGGCGTCTTGCCGCAGCACTCGGACCTTCTCTCGCCGCCCGGTCTCCTTGGGACCACCGGCCAGGGCAACCGCATCCGCGATCGAGGTTTCGGGCCGCACAGCATAGACCTGAGGCCGTCCGACTTCGCCCGACACCGCGACTCGTACCAGGGGCTCGATCACGAACTGAGGGTCCTGCTCGAAGCGGGCGAGAAAGTTGCGAACGTTGAGCTCTGCCGTGCTGAAAGGGATGCCCGCTACGCGCACTGCACGATAGAGCGGGTGGGTGATCGTACCGTCCGGGCCGACGATGAAGTCTCCGCTCATCTCCGGCTTCCGCCACACCACTATGCGGACGGAATCGCCGGGAGCGAGAGTAACCTGCTCCGTGGTTGACGCAGGGCTCTGGGCTAGCACCGTTCCGGAGCTCATGGAGACAGCGACGAGGAGACCAGCCAAGCAGGGAAGGATCGAATTTCGCATAGGCCTCATAGGGCATCGAAAATGGACGGCGCAGCACCCGCCTAACTTCGCCTAGCCCAATGTCATGGACATCCGTTGGCGGGGGAGCAGGAAGCATGCCCGGTAAGGTCAGAACGACTCTCTCTCCGGTCACCCCCATAAGCCAACGCAATGTATCTGAATTGGTTCTGTAGCGCACCGTTGGGCGA
>DASYVW010000445.1:0-3024 GCA_035936675.1 Gemmatimonadales bacterium | reverse complement strand
AATCAAGGTGGATTCGCCTGGTTCTGCCTGAACTCCATCACCCAGATGAGTCTCGGCAGCGGTGTCTCCTTCAATTACTTGTCATTTCACTCTGTGTTCGCCACCGACCATGCCGGCGCCCGGATCAGAGTAAACGGCAATAGCGTATCCCGACTCGAGCGGTTTGTCCCACCGGGAGCCTCCACCGAGCTTTCGATCGACTCGCTTCAGGCCGATGCGACCGGTCGTACCAGGTTCGGTTTTCTGGCCTGGAGTGATGGTGGAGACCGCACACACATCGTGACCGCACGGGACACCCCGGACACCGTCACCGCCAAGGTTGCGGTCGAGCATCGGCTGCGGATGGTGGTGCAGGGCGCGCCGGGAGCCGCGATCCTGTCTAACGTGAGCGGGGATGTCGTGGGCGGTCTGTTCCTCGCCGAAGGGTCCTGGGTCTCACTCCGGGCCGATCCCCAGCCGAGCGCCGTCTTTGCCGGCTGGACCGGCGACACCACGTCAGCACGCGATACGCTCACCCTTACACTGCGTCACCCGTTCGATCTGACGGCCAACTTCGTGGCATTCCGGGAGATTGCCTTGAACAACGCGGCCGATGCCATCCTCGGTGCCGATGGCCTGCCGGGCGAGGACGCGCTCTATCTCGACGCGGCCGGAAACCGGAACGGCAGCTACGATCTCGGCGATTTCCTGGCCGCAGTCGATCGTGGGCCGACCAGTCCCTCGGTCGAATCCCTGGCCCGGAGCTGGAGATGACCACCCGGGCTCGCCCTGCGCTGATGTTGTCCGTCTTGCTCTTCTCTTGCTCGAGCGGAGCCGGCCCCACGGCGGGCGTCTTGAATGTCAAGCTCAGCTCGCTGCGCGGTGATGACGGTGCGGTGCTCTTCACCATATCGGGCGGACCGGTAGAGTCGGTTGAAGCGGTGAGCGGGACTGCCCGCAGCGCGCAGATCGACGCAAACACACTGCGGGTCGTCATCACCGGCAACCTGAGCGCCGGAGCGATCGCGCGCGTTCGCATTGCGGACGTGACCCAGGCCTCGCGGTACTCCGCTGCCGTAAACCAGGTGGCTGCGCGATCGTCCTATGTGCCGCGAGATGCTGGACAGTACTCGATCACCCTCGCGCCGTGAACGCGAAAAGAGGAACCATAAGTCGTTACATAACGGGCGGTTCGGATGTGGTCGGCTTGACTTGGGCAAGCCAACTGCCGAGCTTGAACTCGATGTCGGACTTTACCGATTCCCGCCGGTCGTTCCTGCGTTCATGCGCCATGGGTGTCGCCGGCCTCGTCCTCTCCGGCGCAGTCTCTCGTTCTGAGGGACTGCTGGCGGCCACTCGTCTTCGAGGGCCCGAAGACCCGGAGGTGCCCAACGAGGAGGTCGCCCGCATTCTGAAAGGCCTGTTCGGCGACCGGCCCATCAGACGGGGCCATGTCTCTCTCGACATGCCCGCGGTGGCCGAGGATGGCCGGGTCGTGCCGGTTATCATCGAGAGCGATCTGCCGATGTCGAAGGAGCAGTACGTCAAGGGCGTGCATCTCATTGTCGACCATAACCCCGACGCTCATCTCGCGGCGTTTCACCTCACGCCGGCGCTGGGCCAGGTATCGATCTCAACGCGCATCAAAATGAAGCGCACAACCTGGGTGCGGGCCATTCTGGAGACCAACACCGGTGAAGTGTGGGCCGGCTACACGCGGGTGCTCGTCACGCTCAACGGGTGCGGATGATGACCAACCATATCGGTGAAGCCCGGATCAAGGTTCCCGACCGGATAGCTCGCGGAGAGGTGATCGTGGTCAACTCGATCATCTCCCATCCGATGGACACCGGATTCTTCCGGAACGCCGACGGCGATCCCATTCCGGCGTATTTCATCAAGGACGTTGTTGTCACCTATGGCGAGCAGGAGGTAGCCCGCTTCGAGTGGACGTCAGGCATCAGCCGGGACCCGGTCGTGAGTTTCACCGTCAAGGCCGATAAGGAGGCTCCCCTGACCATGGTCTGGACCGACAACCAGGGGGCTGCGTTCAAGCATTCGGTCGGCATCAGCTTCGCATCAGCCTGATCCGGACCCGCGACTCCATCGCATGCGGCGGCCCGTCCGCGCCGGTTTCGTGTTTCTCCCCAGCACTATCGTCTTTGCCCTGATCCTCGTCGGCGTACCGGCGGCGACTCCCGACGTGCCGGATAAGCCCCGGGAGTCGAGCCCGCTTCCGCTGCGCCGCCTGGCCAAGGGAGTGTACGCCGTGCTCGGCGACATCGGCCGCGGGTCGGAGGGACGGCCCAATGCCGGCTTCATCGTGACCGACGATGGGGTGATCGTGGTCGATGCTCTGGCCAGCCCACGCGATGGCGAAGCGCTGGTCGCCACGATCCGCACTGTTACGAATCAGCCCATCAAGTGGCTCATCCTGACCCACCACCATCCCGACCACCATTTCGGCGCGATCGTCTTTCGCCGGCTCGGAGCGAAAGTCATCGCCCACCCCGACCGACGGAGTCTGGCGTCTGATGGCGGGCAGGACGCGCTGCTGGCGGATTGGGTCAGGGTCGTCGGGCTGGATGCGATGCGTGGATTCGAGTTCGCCGATACGCCGGACCGTCCGGTGACCGGGACGGATACGCTCCGGCTCGGGGGACGTACCGTCGTCATCACTCATCCGGGCGCCGCGCACTCCGCCGGAGATCTCACCATCTGGCTCCCTCGTGAAGGGATTTTGTTCGCCGGCGATCTGCTCATCGAGGACGGAGTCACCATGGTCGTGGACGGCAGTTCGGGCGAGCTTCTCCGAGCCCTTCGGGGGATCGACACTCTGCACCCCCGGACCGTCGTGCCGGGTCACGGAGCGATCCCCGCACGGCCGGCAGCGCTGGTGGCGCGCACCCGCGGCTACATCGTCGGGCTCCGCCGAGACATGAAGTCTGCCATCGAGCTCGGGCGCCCGATGGGGCGCGCGCTCGCGTCGCTGCCTCCGGCCGATGCGACCCGGCCGGTCTCACTCAATTCCCGGCGGCGGCGGAA
>DASYVW010000444.1:0-5401 GCA_035936675.1 Gemmatimonadales bacterium | reverse complement strand
CGGAGGATGGTCGGTCCCGCAGCCACCATCAACAAGCCGAGAGCGCCCACTCCGACCATCATCGCTGGCCAGCCGTCCCGCGCGGCACCATCCTACGGCCGGTGGAGTCGACGACGATGTCGTAGCGCTTCCCCCGGGAATACACGTTCTTCAGCGTGAGCCGCGTGATTCGGGATGGGAGGATCGGAGGAAATGCGGGCTCCAACCCCTGTTCTCGCAGACGGAGCCCCGTGTACCCGTAGATCACCTGTTGCAGGAAACTCCCCGCTCCGGTGAGAAAGTTGACTGCGTTGTTGGTGGGCGTTTCCGACAGCATCAGGAAGGGGCCCTTGAGCCAATTCTGGTAGCTGTGGGGCAGCAGGGAGTCCACCAGTGCGCGATCCGCCAACTCCGCCGCATCGACCGAGAGCAGGGCGCTTCCCATCATTGCGCCTCCACCCTCAGTCATGAGGCGCTTGACCGCCGGCTCCAAGTTGCCCCGCTTGGCGCGGTCACTCATCGGCACCCCTAGAGGGTAGGCAAGGAGCGGAGTGACATCGCCCAGCGTGGAGTCCGGCGCCCCCTCGTAGGTGCGGTAGAACTCACTGGCCGAGTCGTAGGGCATGTGCAAACTGGCTGCAACCTCGCTCCACTGTGGAATCGGCTTCTTGCCCAGCCGCCCGCTCGCCGCCACGGCAATTTCCAGGTTCTTGCGGGCGACAGCGTTGGTATACGCATCATCGCTCACCCCGATCAGGCCCTCGGACACCGACACGACATTCCTGATGTGGTATCGCCGGTCGGTCGAATCGTAGGACGAGCGGCTTATCCAGAAGTCCGCGGTCTCCCGGATGACGGGGTAGCCCTCGCGCGCGAGCCACGCCGAGTCGCCAGTCGCCAGATAATACTGCCACTGGGCCAGCGCGACGTCGCCCGTCACGTGGATCTCCGAGCGGGCGTTTTGCACCGCGAAATGGGGCGTGGTCTCGTCGCCCCGCTCGTCGGCCTCCCACGGGTACATCGCCCCGCGGAACCCGTTCGCCTTGGCGTTGGCCTGCGCCGCGGGCAGGGTGCGCGCCCTGAACCCGACCAGCGAGTGCGCGACATCGGGATGCGTTACCAGGAGCGACGGGAACATCCAGGTATCGGAGTCCCAGAAGATGTGGCCATAATAGCCCGCGCTGGACAGCCCCATTGGCGGTATGCCGAGCCGAGTGCCCGAGTCCGCGCTGCACAGGAGGTAGAAGAGCATGGACCGAACCACCTGCTGCAGGGCAGGGTCGCCCTCGATCTCGATGTCGGTCTCCCATCTCCGGCGCCAGATCCGGCGGCTCTCGGCGGCCAGGCTGGCATAGCCACGAGCCCGGGCCGACTCGGCCAGACGGGTGGCCCGCGCCAGCGGGCGCGACTCGGCTGCGGGCGACACGAAACTCACGAGCTGGGTGAAGGTGTAGGTACTACCGCGCGCCGCGTCGAAGGAAACCTCCACCAAGGCAGTATCGCCGGAGGCCACTGTACGCACCATCGCGTGCGGCAGGTTCTTGTCCCAGGCGACTGCCGCCACCTGGTCCAGCCTGGCGTCCCGCCCCTCGAGAGTTGACGTGAGCGACAGCCGAGCGCCGGCCGGCAGCCGAGCCACACCGCGAGACCGCACGATCATGTGGCCAGGGTACCAGATGTCGTCCGGTTTCCAATCCGGCGCAGCCTTATCCAGGGTACCGAGCGCGAGGCGCCGTGGGGGTGGCAACCCGGCCAGGGCGAATCGCACTCGAAGGCGACCGCGGTACTGGGGGGCCAGGTCGAGGCGGATGCCCGCGATCCCTGGCTGCGCTCGCGAAATAAATGTCTCCACCCTTACCGACATTCGCCGGGTCCCGGTGGCCCAGTGATAGCTGGTGCGTGCCGCTCCGGTCTTCATATCGAGCACCTGCCGATACGCAGTGACGGCACCGCCAGCCGGAGAGTTTGCCTCGATCCACTGCTTGCCATCGAATACGCCGATGGCATTCCATGCGGGGACCGCCACGATGCGGGGGACATCGCCGGGGGCGTTCTCGTACATACCCGCCATGAGAGACGTCGCCGCTCCGATGCCGAGTGCCGGGATGACCAGGCCGAGGTGTCCGTTACCGATGAATGGGGAGGGCGAACGGTTGGGATCGTCGGTAGTGAGCAGAAACCCGGCACTGACCGTGTCTCGGTTCTGCTGGGCGCCGAGTTGGGAGGTCAGCGTCAGCTCGACCCAACAGAGCCCGAGCAGCAGTGCTCGTGTCATCATCATGGAATCCTATAGCAGACGGCGGCGGGCCCGACCTGGACCCGTCGCCGGAATCTGCTGTTTCGTCAGACCGTGATCAACGCTGTGTTCCGCCACCTCCAAAGTCGTACCTCACCGACGCCTGGAACCGCCGAGGCAGGATAGGCCGGGCGAGAAAGATCCCGCCCGTGCTCACCACCCGCGGGTTCCCTTCCTCCAGCCCTTTGCCCTGGAACGCATTCAGCAGGTCGACGTTGACCGTCGTTCCCTGCCCCAGCGAATATCCCGCCCCGAAGTTGAAGTAGTTGTACGCCGGGAGCGAGGGGCCGGCCGTAATGGCCGTTGGCCGCCGGTCCACCCAGTGCCAGTCTGCCTTGAGCTGAAGCTCGCGAACGGAATACAGCGCCGCGACGTTGGCGATCGAGGTGGGCACACCGGCGATCCGGCTTCCGATGTCCGCGCCCGCCCCCGTGCCCAGCGCGGCCTTGAGAAATGTGCCGGCCCCCAGAAGTTGGAGGCCCGGCAAGGGGGTCGCGACCAGTTCGACCTCCGCGCCGTAGGACTTGTTCTCCGGCGACGGCTGGATGACCCAGACAGACCCCCCGGTCACCGGGTCGATGATCAGGCCCTGGCTCACGACGTTCTTCAGCTTCGTCCAGAAGCCGCCTACGGTAAACCCGATCGGGCCAAGGAAGCCCTTGACCCCGCCCTCGAGCGACTGCACTTGCTTCGACTCGAAGAGAGCCACCTGCTGCTCCGCCGTCGCGTTCAGGAAGTCGTCGAGCGCGGGCATTTTGTAGCCGCGAGACCCGGCCGCGTAGAGGGAGAGGTTTTTCTGGAGCGCGAAGTTGAGTCCAAGCGACGCCGCCCAATCTTTGATCCCACGGTCGAAGTGCCGGAAGCTGCCGTTCCCGAAGGTCTCGTTGTTGAAGGTGGTGGTGGAGTCCCCGTCAAGATCGAACGTGGAGGTGTTCTCCGCGCTCTGCACGAACTTGTCGTATTCTCCCCGTATACCCAGATCGGCGCGGAGCCGATCGGTGAGCTGGATCTCGCCGCCCAACACGCCCGATATGAGGCTGGTCTGGCCGGAGCCGTTGGCGTAGCCGGCCAACTGGTTCACGAACCCGTTCTTGGTGACAGTGTCCGGCGTGCCCCCTGGTTGCGTGACCACGGCATCGAGGAAGTGCGTGTTGTTCCCCACGTCGGTGAGGATCTGAGTGAAGAACCAGTGATTGTCCTGGGTGTAGTTGGCGAAGTACGCGCCCAAGGAGACCGTGTTCTTGCCGAAGGTCCGCCGGAGCTGAAGCTGGTCCTGAAACGCCGAGATGGGCTTGCCGACATGAATGAGCTGACCCGGCGCGACCAGGCCGTTCGCGGTGCTGAACGGCAGGTGGGTTGTGCCCGTCGGGTCGAACAGGTTGGTGTAGGTCAGGGTGGCGGTGGTGCCCGCCGGGAGCCCCAGACCGCCCTGGCCTTTGGCGGCGGTGGCATAATCCGTCGCAGCTATGGCATTGGACGGCACCAGGGCGTTCCACTCCTGCTGGTCCTGCATGAACTGACCGGTATTCTGAAGGTGCCACTGGTCGGTGAGATCGAGCCCGACATCGGCGGTGTACCACTGCGCGCTGGTCCGGAGCCCGTTGTCGAGCGGCAGGTTCAGATCCCCGGTCGGGGTGGGCACCCGAAGATCGAGTCCCTCGGCCGAGTTGAAGGAGCCGTAGTTGCCAAAGCCGGCGACATATTGCGGAGAGCTCGGGTCGGTGAACGGCAGGTCGAGGATGAACTGGTTACGGTCGTCGATGACTTTGGCCGAGAGGCGCATGTAGCCGTTCGGCAAGAGGCGGGTGATGCTCCCCTTGACCTGGCCGCCCCGGATCCCCGGAAAACCGGGGTCGCGTACGCCGTGGTCGTAGCGGTAGAAGCCTCCCACGTTGAACCGCCAGTTCTCGCCCAGTGGCCCATTGGCGTTGAGGTCGGTACGGGCAAGTCCCTGGGTGGCGCCCGTCGCGCGCAAGGTACCGCCGAACTCGTCGCCACCGGTCTTGTTGAGCAAGTTGATCATTGCCCCCGGCGTGTTAGACCCGAAGAGGGCGGAGGCGCCGCCGCGCACCACCTCCATCCGCTCGATGTTCTCGTCGATGCGGAACAGGTTATCGGCGTTCATGAAGTAGGTGTGCATTGTGGGGAAAACCGGCAGCCCATCCTCCATGAACATCACGTACTCGACGCCGAGGATGCCGCGTATGCTGATGTTCTCGTTGACCTCACCGCCCGAGCTCTCGACTCGAGTGAAGCCCGGGACATAGCGAAGCGCTTCGGTCGTGCTCCGTGGCGCCGCTTGCTGGATGGCCGTCGGCGTGAGCGTGGTGACGGCGACGCTGGCGTCGAGATTCATCCTGGGCGTCTGCGTGCCGGTGACCACCATGGTCTGGAGCTGAAGCGGGTCCCTCCGCATGGTGAAGTTCTGGGTGGTCGTCTCATTGGCGGACACCGCGACAGTTGCAGCCTCCGGCCGGTAGCCGAGCAGGCGGGCATGGAGGGTCTGGGTTCCCTCCGGCACCCGCGTGAGTATGTACTCCCCGTTTGAGTGCGTCTGGGTGCCGAGCGCCGGGCTGATGTACACCTGTACGCCGACAACGGCGCCCCCCTCATCGTCCACCACTCTGCCGCTGATGGTCCCGGTCTGGGCCACTCCCTGCGCGGCGACATTCGAGAGCCCGGTAAGCGGTGGCAGGAGTAGCGCTGCGACTGCCAGACGGACGAGGCGATACCTCATAGCGGCATCCTCTCTATTATGGGTTCCGCGATCGAGCGAACGAACACAGCGAACCTGCGGTAGGAGCCCAGCGGCGAACAGGCCCGAAGAGTGCGGCCGAGTGAAGCGGAATTGAAGGGGGCGCAGCTGGTATTTGCACGAGGTAGTTCCGACCGCGAGATATCCGGTCGCGCACCTGCCGCTGGGGTCGCCATGAATTACAACTTTCAGAGCGCCCGCGCAAGAGGGGCCCGGACAGCATGAGCTGGCAGAGGGTCTTCAGCGCTCCAGACCTCGCTGATGCTCCCGCATTTCGGTGGACTCCCCCTCGATTGTTTCCGTGGAGCGACGCACCGAGAGCTTGCGGTGGGCCCGGCCCGCTCCGAGCAGCAGGAGCACTCCGAACACCA
>DASYVW010000443.1:0-2048 GCA_035936675.1 Gemmatimonadales bacterium | reverse complement strand
GATGCTGAGCTGCGGCGTGACCGAGGATCGATTTGGCATTTTCTGCGCCAGCAGCACCTCACGCCGCGGTCGAGTCCACTCCAGCGAGAGAGTGCCGCTGCGCCCGGTACTGCTCCTGGAACGCGCCCGGGGTGACCCCGTGGCACTCCTTGAACCGTCGGCTCAGGTGCGACTGGTCGGCGAAACCGCATTCGTACGCCACCCAGGTAGCCGACTTCCCCTCGGCCAGCAGCCGCCGAGCGCGGGCGAGGCGCCCCTGCGCGTGGTAACTCCCGGGAGGAAGGCCCACCGCCCGAGAGAACGAACGCACCAGGTAGGAGACGGTGACACCCGCGATGGCCCCGACCTCCGGCAACGTGACCGACTGAGTTGGGCGATTCTGGAGGTACGCGCGGGCCCGCTCAGCTGGGAGCAACGCGACCATCGCTCCGACCGCTGCCGACAGGGGGATCACAGTCAACACTCGCATGGGCGCTCCGCCGCCCTATAGCCGCTGTGCAGGCCTGCGCTCCGAGACCAGGTGTCCAGGGCTTAGGCCGGTACAGAGTAAGGTGGGGAGGTAGGCGCTCACCGGACTTGCATGGGGATGCTCCCCCAGTTGGGGGTTCGAGGGATGCACTTGACGCCTGCTTGATCAAACGGTGGTAGGCTAGCCCTGGAACTCGGGATGTCCCTTGGTTCGCCTTCTGAGAGGAGAATCCATGACCCAATCCTGGCAGCGCAGCCTGGGGCTCACGCTCAGCGTGCTTGCGCTTGCAGCGTGTGGTGAGACCACCGCCCCAACCCAGCCCGGCACGGCGGAGGATGCCTCTTCGGCTGCCCCGTCGTTTGCGCTGGCCTCGAACATTTGGACGATGAAGGCTCCTTTCCCGGCGTCCGATTATTCCGGCATCGCTGCCGCCGTGCGCAACAATTCCGCGGGGGTGCCCATGGTCTATGTCTTTGGCGGCAATTATTTTGAGTTCCAGAACGACGCGATCTCGGCCTACAATCCGGCCACGAATGTCTGGACCACGAAGGCCTCGCAGTTCGAGGGGACGGAAACGAACGGGGTCGGCCTCATCTCGGGCAAGTTGTACATCTCAGGCGGCTACAATCTGGGCGGTGGGGGTGGCTTTACCAGTGAGTCGATGGTCCGGAACCTGTGGGTGTACGATCCCGCTGCCGACCGCGTGACCGACAAGGCTCCCATGCCTCGGCAGACCGCCGAGGGCGTCACCGGCGTCATCAACGGCAAGCTCTACGTCCTCTCCGGCACCTGTGCGGATGACAGTCCACCGGTCTTTGACTGCGACGATCCGACTTTCAACCGGCTCCTCTATCGCTACGATCCTGCCACCGATACCTGGACCACCTTGCCCCCGGCCCCCCGGTCTCACAGAGGTGGGGTAGGAGGGGTCATCAACGGGAAGTTCTACGTGGCAGGCGGGGGCAACGGCACTGCCCTCGATGTCTACAGTCCGGCGACGAACACGTGGAGGCGACTCGCCCCATTGCCCCAAAGCCAATGCTGTGTCGTCGGGGCAGTCATGAACAGCAAGCTCTGGGTGGTAGGCTGGTATGCGAGCAACCGAAACACCTATGCCTACGATCCAGTGACCAACACGTGGAAGAGCAGAGCAGCATTGCCTGTGGGAACGGCAGCCCGGGCCGCCGTCTCACTCCCGTTCGAGGCACATTCCCATCTTTTCGTGGTGGGTGGCCGCGAGAATCCGGAGGACGAACCCGTCCCAAGCCTCCTGTACACACCTTAGTGTGTGCCGTAGTTAGTCGCAGGCAAACACCGGCTGGACCCGCGCGATGAAGCACCCTGCTTCCGCGTTCCGCACGTGGAGGTATTCCACGCGCGGTTCCGCCAGCTGTTCCTCAATCACGTCCTTCACAGCCCTGTCACCCACCCGCTGCTGATCGAGGAGCGTTCCTCGCTCACCGTAGCTCTCCAGGACCAGGGCGATGGCGCGCAACTCCTCAGGGAAGCGGAGCTCGTCGTATTGCCGGCAGGCTTCCCGATGGATGAACACCGGGCCAGGTGCGGGTAACGCTCCAGG
>DASYVW010000442.1:0-2736 GCA_035936675.1 Gemmatimonadales bacterium | reverse complement strand
CGCCTTTCCCGCCCTTCCCGTCCTTCCCGTCCTTCAAGCCGGTCCCGCCTTGGCCACCGGGTCCGGCACCTGCGACCGGTATTGCTCGAAGTTTTCCCGGAACATCGTGGCCAGCTTCCTGGCCTGGACGTCGTAAGCCTTCGGATCGGCCCAGGTGCCGCGCGGCGACAGAACATCCTGAGGTACCTCGGGTACGCTCGCCGGCACCTCAAACCCGAAGACCGAGTCGCGGGTGAACTTGCCACCCTCGAGCACCCCCGACAATGCGGCGCGCAGCATCGCCCGGGTGAGCGACAACTTCATCCGCGAGCCGGTGCCATAAGGGCCTCCGGTCCAGCCGGTGTTCACTAGCCACACCTTGGCCCCGTGACGGCCGATCCGCTCACCCAGCATCTGCGCGTAGACACTGGGGTGCAGCGGCAGAAAAGGCGCGCCGAAGCAGGCGGAGAACGTGGCCGCGGGCTCGGTGACCCCGCGTTCGGTGCCGGCGACCTTGGCCGTGTACCCTGAGAGGAAGTGGTACATCGCCTGCTCGGCCGTGAGTCGCGCGATCGGCGGCATCACGCCGAAGGCGTCGGCCGCAAGGAACACCACATTCCTGGGATGGCCACCGGCCCCGCTCGGGACGTGGTTGGGGATGGACTGAAGCGGGTAACAGGCCCGGGTATTCTCGGTGATGGTGTCGGCATCGAAGTTGACTGCCCGAGTGACGGAGTCGAGCACCACATTTTCAAGAACCGTTCCGAACATCTGAGTGGCGGCATAAATCTCGGGCTCGGTGTCGGGACGCAGCCGGATCACCTTGGCGTAGCAGCCGCCCTCGAAGTTGAATACGCCCCGGTCGCTCCAGCCGTGCTCGTCATCCCCGATGAGCTGGCGGGTGGGATCGGCCGAGAGCGTCGTCTTGCCGGTGCCGGAAAGACCGAAGAAGATCGCCGTGTCGCCGCCGCGACCGATGTTTGCCGAGCAGTGCATCGGCATGACTCCCCGGGCCGGCAGCAAATAATTGAGCGCGGAAAAGATGGATTTCTTCATCTCTCCCGCGTATCGGGTGCCACCGATCAGCACGACCTTCTTGGTAAAGCTGATGACGACGAAGGTTCCGCTGCGGGTTCCGTGCCGGGTGGGATCGGCCTGGAGATCGGGCGCGTGGAGCACCGTGAAACCAGGGCGGAATTGAGCCAGCTCGGCCGGGAGCGCGCGGATGAACATGTTCCGCACGAACAGCGCGTGCCACGCGTTCGGGGTGACGAAACGGACCGACAGGCGGTAGGCGGGATCGGCGCCGGCGAAGAGGTCCTGCACGAACACTTCGCGGGCGTCCAGGTAAGCCCGCACGTCCTCTTGCAGCCGCTCGAAGCCTGCCGGATCGATCCGGGCGTTCTTCTCCCACCAGATCCGGTCGCTGACGCCCGGCTCATCCACCAGGAACTTGTCTTTTGCCGAGCGGCCGGTGTGGGGCGCGGTCACCGCGGTGAATGCCCCGTGATCGGTCAGGGTGCCTTCGCTCCGGCGGAGTGCGTGCTCGATCAGCACCGGCGGAGTCAGGTTCGCGTGAATGCGAATGGGGAAGAGGCCGTGCTCGACGAGGGTGAGGTTTTCGCGCGGAACGGCGGTGCTTTCGGTGGTCATATCCGTAAGATCCCTAGCTCCGCGTTGGCGTGCAACCTCAACGTGTTCCGATCGAAAGATTGGGCTCCAAGTGGTATGCTGCCTCTGCCGTCGCGCGATCCCGGGCGCTGAGCGTCGGCACCACTGGATCACCGAACATGATGTCGCTGGCCACCGGCGAATGTGCGAAGATGCCGATGGCGTGTCCCAGCTCATGGGTCGTGGTCAGCGCCAGGCACTCGGCCACGCCGGGGGTGGCAGGGTCGAACCGGGGATTGATGAAAACCCGGATGGGCGGCTGGAGCTCGAGACTCCCGCTCGGCAGATCGAAGTCGGTACCGCCCTCACACTCCGGAGCCATGCTCGCGAGCCGGATCACGCTGAACCCGCCTTTGACCGGGCTCCCCGCCCGTACCACGACATCGGCCGTGTTGGAGTCGGGCACAATGACGGCGTCGAACTCGCCGTACAGAAAGGCCGCCTTCCACTGGTCTATGCCACCTTGCACATGGCTCGGAAGGTTCAGCGTGTTCTCAACCCAAACCCTGACCGGCAAACGGGATTTCGGCCAGTGAAAGCTGAGGGTATCGGCCGTCCCCAGGCCTGTGGCGACGATGCGCCGCCACTCGTACCTGTCTGCGCGACTTGGAGATGCGATGTCAGCACAGCCCAGCGCGGCGACGGCCCCACCCAGGGCAAAAAGTATCGGCAGATGGTC
Source organism: Gemmatimonadales bacterium (assembly GCA_035936675.1). Classification (GTDB taxonomy): domain Bacteria; phylum Gemmatimonadota; class Gemmatimonadetes; order Gemmatimonadales; family GWC2-71-9; genus CAVVWJ01. The sequence goes on along the minus strand of DASYVW010000442.1, from coordinate 407 downwards.
GTGAAGCTTCATCTCCGGCCTCGCGCCAGACCCACCGAGGCCGACACCCGCTGCACTCCCTGGGTTCCACTGAAGCCGCGGGCCACCAGCTCGTCGGTGGTGAGGCGGTGGAAATCATATCGCAACGACATCATCAACTCCCATCGTGGGAATACGGGCCGCCGGTAGTCCAGTCCGGCTCCAACCAGAAAACGAGTGGTTCCGCCTCTCAGGAAAATGCCGCGCTTCTCCGCCGGCCAATAACTGAGCAGGCCCGCTCCAGCCCGCCAGCGCACTTGCTGCCAGACGGGGCCATCGAGCCCCAGCATGAGCGAGCCGGTGCGGAGCGTGCCGAGGTCGGTCTGACTACCTGACTCGGTACTGTGGAATCCGGATGAAGTCACGGTGGCCTCGAGACCGGCCCCGTA
>DASYVW010000441.1:0-3040 GCA_035936675.1 Gemmatimonadales bacterium | reverse complement strand
GAACGGCGGTGTGCTGGCGGGACCCGAGCTGACCAAGTCGCGGCAGCGGGTGATCGAGCTGGAGGCCGAAAACCTGGCGCTCCGGCAGCGGATCGACGCCGCCAAGGAGCGGCTGGGAGCCTTGGCCGGCCGGCTCACGTTCCTGGAGCAACACGGTGGAGGAAACGCGGCGTGACCACGACCAAGAACGCGGTGCGCGTCGTCATCGGCGGCGAGGAGTACACCGTCCGCTCCGAGCTTCCGCCCGAGTACACCCGCGAGGTCGCCGCCTATCTCGACGCCGCGCTGAAGCGGGTGCGGGACTCGCTCCCCATGGTCGAGTCGCACAAGGCCGCCATTCTCGCTGCGCTGTCCATCACCGACGAGCTCTTTCAGGCGCGTCGGGGTGACCGCGAAGTGGCCGACCGGCTCTCCAGCATGGCCAACGATCTCGCCCGGCTCCTCCCGCCTGCTAAGCGCGGCAGTCGCGCAGCTTCCTAAAAGGAGAGAATCGTAGATGCTGCAGTCTCTCCTCCTGCCGATGCTGTCGGGGGTGGCGGCCGGACTCGCTGCTGCCCTGACCTTCATCCTGCTGTACACCCGCAATCAGCGGCGCAGCGCCACCGCTATTCTCTCGCTGGCCCGGGCGGAGGTCGATCGGCTTCGCAGCGAGGGGCAGCGTGAGGCGGAATCAGCCAAGTCCGATCTCCTCCTCTCCGCCAAGATGGAAACGCTCAAGCTGCGGGAGGAGCTCGATCGCGAGGTCCAGCGCCGGCGGGAGGAATGGGAGCGACTGGAGCGCCGGGCGGACGAGCGGGCCCGGGTTCAAGAGCGGAAGCTCGAGGAGCTCGAGGCCCGCGAGCGGAATGCGCTCCACCGCGAGGAGGACCTGAACCAGCGGGAGCAGGGCCTCCGCAACCGGGAGGGCGAGGCCGATCGCCTGGCGCAGGAGCAGCGCGTGAAGCTGGAGCGGATTGCCGGCCTCACCGCGGAAGATGCCCGGCGCGAGATTCTCCAGCGGATCGAGGACGAGGCGCGGGGCCAGGCGGCGGCGCTGGTGCGTGACATCAAGGAGCAGGCGCGCCGCACCGCGGATCGCGACGCCCGGCGGATCATCTCGATGGCCATCCAGCGCCTTGGTGCCGAGCATACGGCGGAGAGCACCGTCGCGGCGGTGGCCCTGCCGAGCGACGAGATGAAAGGACGGATCATCGGGCGGGAGGGGCGGAACATTCGGGCGTTCGAGACCGCCACCGGTGTGGACGTGATCATCGATGACACTCCGGATACAGTGATCATCTCCTGTTTCGACCCGATCCGCAGGGAAGTCGCCCGCCGTTCGCTCGAGGCCCTCATCACCGACGGTCGCATCCACCCCGGGCGAATCGAGGAGGTCGTCCTCAAGATTCAGCAGGAGCTCGATGCCCAGCTGATCGAGCTAGGGGAGCAGGCTGCCTACGATACCGGAGTGCACGGCCTGCATCCGGAGGTCATCAAGCTGGTGGGCCGGATGCGGTACCGGACCTCCTACGGGCAGAACATCCTGGAGCATTCCAAGGAAGTGGCGTGGCTCGCGGGGATGATGGCGGCCGAGCTGCACGTGGATGTGGCCCTGGCCAAGCGAGGCGCCCTGCTCCACGACATCGGGAAGGTGCTCACCCATGACAACGAGGGCACCCACGTGGAGCTCGGCGTGGAGGTTGCGCGGAAGTACGGCGAGAGTGTGCCGGTGATCAACTGCATCCAGGCCCATCACGACGACGTCCCCCATGAATCCACCGAATCGGTGCTGGTCCAGGCGGCGGACGCGATCAGCGGCTCCCGCCCGGGTGCCCGGCGGGAGGCGTTCGAGAGCTACGTGAAGCGGCTGACCCGGCTGGAGGAGATCGCGAACGCATTCCCCGGCGTGGAGAAGAGCAACGTCATCCAGGCGGGACGGGAGATCAGGGTGGTGGTGACCCCCGACCGGATCGACGACGGCGCCGCGGTGCTGCTTTCAGAGTCGATTGCCCGAAAGATCGAGGGTGAGCTCCAGTATCCCGGCCAGATCAAGGTAGTGGTGATCCGGGAAACCCGAGCGGTGGATTTCGCGCGGTGAGCGCGAGAATCCTCGACGGCACCGCCATCGCGAAGGCGATCCGCCAGGAGGTTGCGGCTGAGGTGTCTCGTCTCCGGTCCAAGGGACGGAAACCAGGCCTCGCAGCGGTCCTGGTCGGAGAAGACCCGGCCAGCGCGGTCTATGTTCGCTCGAAGGGAAAGGCGTGCGAGGAAGCGGGGATGCACTCGGTCACCATACGGCTCCCGGCAGACACCCCTGAAGCCGAGCTCCTGGACACTGTCGATCGCCTCAATGCCGACCCCGAGATCAACGGGATCCTGGTGCAGCTCCCGCTGCCCAAGCACATCAACAGTGAGAAGGTCCTCCGTCGGATCGACCCATCGAAGGACGTGGATGGATTTCATCCAGTCAATGTGGGCAAGCTGGTGACCGGCGACAAAACCGCCTTTCGGCCGGCGACACCCTACGGCGTGCAGCAGATGCTCATCCGTTCCGGCATCGAGACCAAAGGCGCGCATGCGGTCATTGTGGGTCGGTCGAACATCGTGGGCAAGCCAATGGCCAACCTGTTGATCCAGCAAGGCCCCGGCGGCGACGCCACCGTGACGGTCTGCCATTCACGCACTCGCGACCTGCCGTCGGTCACCCGCCTGGCCGACATCCTCATCGCGGCGATCGGTAAACCCGAGTTCGTGACCGCGGACATGGTGCGTCCCGGTGCCGTCGTGGTCGATGTCGGGATCAACCGGGTGGACGATGCCTCCCGGCCCAGGGGATACCGCCTGGTCGGGGACGTGGCCTATGACTCGGTCGCCCAGATCGCCTCGGCAATCACGCCCGTACCTGGAGGCGTTGGACCGATGACGATCGCGATGCTGCTCCAGAACACGCTCAAGGCGGCACGCTATCGTCGTGGCCTGCTTGCTTTCCCGGGTTCCTGACGGTACCGTTCTCGCGGCTTCGTTAAGTCGTACGGCTTCATCGTTGGGGCGGTACATGTTT
>DASYVW010000440.1:0-8963 GCA_035936675.1 Gemmatimonadales bacterium | reverse complement strand
GATGGGCGTAGTCGTCCACCACTGCTACGCCGGAGAACTCACCCAGCCGCTCGAAACGGCGCCCCACGCCGGTAAATTCACCCAGTGCCGCTGCGGCCGGCTCCAGTGGAGCGCCCAATGCGTCCGCCACGCCGAGCGCCGCAACCGCGTTGCGCAGATTGTGCAGGCCAGGAACCCGGAGCCGGAGGGCAACCGAGCGGCCATCGCCCCAAACAATTCGGGCCTCGGTACGATCGGCCCGCTGCACGACATCAGTGATCCTGAGGTCGGCATCGCCGGCCAGGCCGAACGTCCGTACCGTCTTGCCCACCCGCTCCGCCACCTTCCGGGCGCCCGGATCGTCGGCGCCGGCGATTACAATGCGAGCCCGCCCGGCGAACTCGACGAACGCGTTCTCCAGCGCGTCCATGGTCCCGTAGCATTCCAGGTGATCGGGCTCGACGTTGTTCACCACCGCGACGGTGGGGTACAGGGTCAGAAAGGCCTGGTCGAACTCGTCGGCCTCGACCACGAACAAGTCGTCTCCCGCCACCCGCGCATTTCCGCCCCAGGTGCTCACCCGTCCACCTGCGATGCCGGTTGGGTTGAGCCCCGCGGCGGTCAGGGCCTCCGTGGTCATGACGGTCGTGGTCGTCTTGCCGTGAGTCCCGGCGATCCCGACCGCCTGCGCCCCCTGGATCAGCTCGGCCAGCGCCGCCTTTCGGGGCATGATCAGGATGCCCAGATCCCGCGCCCGCTGCAGCTCCGGGTGTCCAGGCGGAACTGCGGCGGTCACGACCACAGCCCTGGCGCCGGCGAGATGAGCCCCATCGTGTCCCTGGGATACCATGACGCCGAGGGCAGAGAGATCCGCGGCACCGGAGGGATCCACGTCGCACCCGCTCACCGCCACTCCTCGCCGGCGCGCGATCAGTGCGAGCGCACTCATCCCGGCCCCGCCGATTCCCATGAAGTGGACAGTGCGCTTATCCGTGGGGTTGAACAGTGCCATGTTGGATGGGCTAATGTAAGAAGTTACCGCTAGTTCCGAAAGTGCGCCATCAGGGAATCAGTGTCAATAACTTCGACACTATGTCTCGGGCTGAATGGGGTCGGCCCCGGGCCAAGGCGCGCCCGGCCATTTGCTTCCGGCGGCCCTCGTCGCGGAGAAGGCCGCCGACAACCTCGGCAAGCCGTTCGACCCTGAGCTCGGACTGGGGCAGCAGGTGGGCTGCGCCGGCCTCCGAGAGGACCCGGGCGTTGTGACTCTGGTGATCGGCCGCCGCAGTCGGGAGCGGAATGAGCACGCTGGGGAGTCCCCAGGCACACAACTCGGCCACGGTGATCATGCCCGCCCGGGAGACCACCAGGTCCGCTACCGCATAGGCGTCGGCCATGGGATCCAGGAAGTCAATCACCCATACGTCCGGCGGTGCATGGAAGCGGGCAAAATCGTCGTGGGTGCCCCGGCCCGTCACCCAGATGAGCGCGGTCTCCCGCGCTCCGCCGGCGTTGAGCCAGCCGGCGACTGTTCGGTTGATGGCGAGTGCGCCCTGGCTGCCGCCGGTGACCAGCACCACCGGCCGCCGGCCGTCCAACCCGAATTTCGCAAGTGCGGCGTCGCGCCGTTCGGGTGCCGGCGGGGTAATCGGATTCCCGGTGTCGAAAACCTGCGTGTTCTTCCCAAATCGCAGCAGTCGACGGGTTTCAGGGAGACCGAGGTACACGTGCCGGACCCGGCGGCTCAGCCAGCGCGTGGCCAGACCGGGGTAGGCATTCTGCTCCTGGATCGCGGTGGGGATTCGATTGCGCGCCGCCCACCAGACCACCGGCCCCGAAGCGTAGCCACCGGTCCCGACCACTGCCAAGGGCCGTTCCTGGTCGAAGACGCGCGCTACCTCACGCAGCAGTCGCCCCGCCACGAATGGCCAGCGGAAGTTCTTCCACCAGGTGCGCCGGTAGATGGGCTCTGTAGGAAGGAGATGATAGCGATAGTCGCGGGTGGGGAGGATGTGGGCCTCGATTCCCCGGGACGCGCCCACCAGCACGGGTTGGAGCTGTGGCGCATGCTCTTCAAGCGCGGTCGCGATGGCCAGCGCCGGCATGAGGTGCCCCCCGGTGCCGCCGCCGGCGATGAGGACGACGGACGGGCGGACAGGCTGGGCACCCGCTGAACGGGTGCTGGCGGTCTCGCTCAACGGGTCCCCCTCCCGCCCCCGCGGCTCGTTCCTTCCGACTTTTTGTCCGTCCGCCCGTCCGCCCGTCCGGCCGTCCGGCCCTTCCTCGGTCCCGCCGCGCGCGCACTCCCCCGGAGTCGGCCAACGTTGATCAAAATGCCCGTGGCGAGCAGGGAGATCACCTGGCTCGACCGCCCATACGACATGAACGGCAGCGTCAGTCCGGTCGTCGGGATCAAGCCGAGCGACACCGCCATGTGCATGAAAGCGGTGAGCCCGATGGCGGCCGTGAGGCCGACCGCGAGATACTGCCCGAACGGGTCGGTGGCGGTACGGGCGATTCGAAATCCGAGCCAGCAGAAGAGTGAAAAGAGGAAGACCACGACGAGGATCCCGACGAATCCCCACTCCTCCCCGATCGTGCTGAACAGGAAGTCGGAATAGGCGTACGGCAGGTAGCCCAGCTTCTGCTGTCCTTCGCCGAAGCCCACCCCGAAGATCTGGCCCGATCCGATCCCGACAAGAGACTGATGGATCTGGAAGCCCGCTTGGGTGGTGGCATCGCCCGGACTGAGAAACGTGAGCAGTCGAGCCAGCCGATACTGGGCATCGCGGATCTGGTGAAAGACCAGAATCATTGCAATCCCGGCGAACAGCGCGAAGTGGCCGATCTTGGCTCCGGAGGTGAAGAGCACCAGGCCGCCGAGCAGCGCGACGACCGTCGCCATCGACAGGTTTGGCTCGAGCAGAATCAGCAACGACATGACGCCGAGGATCAGAACGAAGGGAAGGACGCCCTTCTTGAACTCGCGGACCTGTTCGCCCTTCTTGGAAGCCAGCATCGCGCACCAGATAACCACGACGACGCGAGCCAGCTCCGAGGGCTGGAAGTTGAAAGGACCGACGTCTACCCAGCGTCGAGCCCCGTTGACCAATGGCGCAATGGCTCTGGTGAAGGGAAGCAGCGGCACGAGGAGAAAGCCGATCGTGACGAACAGCAGGGGCCAGGCGAGCTGGCGCCATCGATAGTAATCCAGACGCGAGGCGAGAAGCAGCAGAAGCCCACCGACGAATGCACCGGAGAGCTGCCGGAGTGCGAACCCGATTCCTACGTTCTGACCCTCCAGCGTGACCTGACTGGCCGCACCGTAGGTTGCGGCGATGCCGAACACCACCAACATCGCCGTGACCATGCCCAGGAGTCTCGTTTCCCAGCGAAGCTCACCGGGGTGGCGGACCGGCCGCAGGCTCACAGCGCCTCAACGGCAGCGCGAAAGCGGTCCCCGCGCTCTTCGTAGTTTCGGAACATGTCATAGCTCGAGCAGGCTGGAGACAGCAGCACCGCGTCGCCGGAGCGGGCCACTCTGCGCGCGGTTGTGAGCACGTCGTCGAACGTCTCCGCCGGAATCACGGTCAGGCTCGATCCCAAGTCCTTCACAATGAGGGGTCCCGCTTCACCGTAGGCGACCACCGCGCGAGAGCGATCCCGCAGCCGGTCCACCAGGCGCGTGTACGGCTCTCCCTTGTGCCGTCCACCGAGCAGGAGCACGAGGGGACGCTCGACTGCCGCGATCGCAACCTCCGTGGAGGTGATGTTGGTCGACTTGGAATCGTTGATCCATAGCACCCCATCGACCTCCCGAATCGGTTCCACCCGATGGGGAATGGCCCGGAACGAACGCAGCCCCTCGGCGATTTGCTCGATCGGGGAGCCAACCTGGGACGCCACCAGCGCGGCCGCCAGAGCATTCGCTACGTTGTGGTCGCCGAGGAGTGGCAGCGCCTCTCGTGGCAGCAGGTCGGACTGGCCTAGCATCAGAAGCCCCTCGGTTCGGTCGTACCAGCCGTCCGCCCGGCGCTCCGTCGAGAAGCGGACATGCCTGCCGGGCACCGAGCTGACCATGCTCTGCACAGCGGGATCGTCGGCATTGGTGACCCAGACCGAGCTCGAGTCTGCGTTGCGGAAGAGCTGGGCCTTGTCCCCGTAATACTCTTCAAGTGTCGTGTATCGATCGAGGTGGTTAGGGGCCAGGTTGGTCAGCACTCCGACCGCCGGCTTGAGATGAGGCGCATCGTGCAGCTGAAAGGAGGAGAGCTCCAGGGCCAGCCAATCGGGCGGCTGCTCGGCGAGAGCCACGTCGCAGAGCGGCCGTCCGATGTTGCCCGCGGTCTCGGCCCGAAGCCCCGCCGTCGACAACACGTGCGCGATGAGGGACGTCGTCGTCGTCTTGCCGTTGGTGCCGGTGATCCCGACGCAGTGGGTGCCCTTGAGCGCGAGGAACCCGATGTCCACTTCCGCGTAGATCTCGAGATCGGCTTCCCGTGCGGCGGCGAGCGCGGGGACGTTCGGGGGCACCCCAGGAGCGACCACTACCGCCGCCGAGCGGGAGATCCGACCGAGATCGTGCCCGCCGATGTCCACCGCGGCCCCGGCAGCGAACAGCGTCGCAGCCCACTCGTCGTACTCCGGCCCGGAGCCGGTGTCCGAGGCATAAACCCGAATTCCGCGGGAACGCAGCAGGAGCGTGGCGGAGACGCCGCTCTTGCCCAAGCCAACTACCGACACTTCCTTCGTACTCGCCGACCAGCGCTCGAACAGCGCCCCTCCGTTCTCGCTAGTCATCTCACCTTGAGGGTCGAGAGCGCCACCAGCGCGCACAGCAAACCGAGGATGTAGAAGCGGGTCACGACGGTCGTCTCGGCCCATCCCAGCTTCTCGAAATGATGATGGAGGGGCGCCATTCGAAAAATCCGGTGAGCATCGGCGTACTCCCTCCCTCGGGTTCGCTTGAACCATTTGTATGTGCCGGTCTGGATCAGCACCGAGATGGCCTCCGCGGCAAACACCCCGCCAATGAGAAGCAGCAGAAATTCTGCCTTGAGCAAGATGGCGACGGTGCCCAGCGCACCCCCGATGGCGAGACTCCCGGTGTCTCCCATGAATACTTCGGCTGGATGGGCGTTGAACCACAGGAACCCGATCGTGGCGCCCATCAGCGCCGCACAGAATACGGCCAGCTCTCCCGCACCGGGAAGGTAGAACACGTTGAGGTAGCTCGTCGCGTCAACCCGGCCGAACAAATAGGCGAACACTGCGAATGCCGCTGCCGCAATCCCGGCTAACCCCGTTGCCAGCCCATCGAGGCCGTCGGTCAGGTTCACGGCGTTGCTGCTGCCGGTGATGACCACAGTCACGAAGACCACGAAGAACCAGGGTGCGAAGTTAATGACCAGATATTTGAAGAATGGAAGCGTGGTGGCGGTGGCGGGAATGGTATCCGTCGGCACGACCGGATTGAAGGCGAGAAAGAGTCCCAGCAGCAGGCCGAAGCTGCACTGCCCCGCCAGTTTCCATCTCGCCACCAGGCCCCGGGATTTCCCCTGCACGATCTTGAGATAGTCGTCGAGGAATCCGATGCAGCCCATCCAGAGCGTGGACAGCATCGCCACGACGACGAATCGATTGGTTAGCGGCGCCCACAAGAGCGTCGGGACGATCGTTGCCAGCAGAATGATCAGCCCGCCCATGGTCGGCGTGCCGCGCTTGGTCTGGTGGCTTGCGGGGCCCTCCGCCCGGATCACCTGGCCCACCTTCCGTGCGCGCAGCCGCCGTATGACCGGGGGGCCCACCAGGAACGCCAGAATGAGCGCGGTGACCGTGGCGCCCGCAGCTCGAAAGCTGATGTAGTTGAAGAGATTGAAAATGATGTACGTCTTGCCGAGTGGCGCGAGCCAGTGATAGAACATCGATCCTCAGCGTTGGCGGAGCGGCGCACCGGGGGCACCGGGGTGCTTCGCGCGGGCTTTGAGCGCGGGAAGTATACGCTCCAACGCCACGCCACGGGATGCCTTCAGCACGACGATCTCGTCTCCCCGAAGCCGCTCGGTCAACAGTGGCGCCAGCGCGAGCGGATCAGACGCGGTGACCAGCCGATGTCGTAGGGCCCCGGCATACGGCTCGAGCGCGGGAACAAAGTCTCCCACCGCCGCGATCAGCTCAGGGTGGAGGTCGACGAGCGCCTCCGCGATCTCCCGATGCAGTGCCGCGCTGTCCGCGCCCAGCTCGCGCATCGTGCCGGCAACGAAGACCAGCCGGCGGTCGCCCCTGAGTGCGCTCGCCGTCGCGATTGCCGCGCGAAAGGACTGCGGATTGGCGTTGTAGCAGTCGTTCAGGATGGTAAGGCCGCCCTCCTGGAGCAGCTCACCCCGGCCGCCCGGAATCGAGAACCGCTCCAGTGCCGCCGCCGACTCCTCAGGGTCGAGCCCGAGAGCTTCGACCAGAGCCCACACGCGAACCGCGTTGTCGGCCTGGTGCAATCCTCGCGCGGCCAGTGTAAAGCTGGTCGGGCCGAACGTGATTACAGGCCGCGCCGAGTCGTCGAGGATCACCTTCGTGGGCGTCAGCTCCGCGTCACGGAGTGCGGCCGTGCGTACCCGTCGCGCGCGGGTCCTGGCGCCGGCCGCCAGCCCGGGGGGGTCTACCCCCACGATGGCCAGTGGTACGCCGTCGGTGAGCGACAGCTTTTCAGCCACCACGCCGGCCAGCGACCCGAATCCCTCCAGGTGACCTGCCACCGCGTTGGTCACGATGGTGATGGAGGGCTCGATGATCTCACGATAGCGCGAGATCTCGCCCGGGAGGTTAGCCCCGGCTTCAACGATCAGAGCCTCTGTGTCGGATGGAGCTTCCAGAACCGTGAGCGGGACGCCGACCAGATTGTTGAGATTGGCGCGAGTGGCGTAGGTCCGGTACCGCGTGCTGAGCACCGCCCGGAGCATCTCCTTCGTGCTGGTCTTCCCATTGGTGCCCGTTACCGCCACCACGGGACCATCCATCCCCATTCTACGGGCTCGGGCCATCATTCCGAACGCACGCAGGGTGTCATCCACCTCGTACAGGAGGAGGCCGGGAACCGCTGGAGTGCCTTTTCGCACCACTGCCCCAGTCGCGCCGGCAGCGGCCGCTGCCGAGAGATGATCGTGTCCGTCGAATCGCTCGCCCTCGAGCGCCACGAAGAGCCCGCCGGCCTGAAGGGCTCGACTGTCGGTAGAGATCGTGGAGAACATCACCGGCTCGCGGCCCGAGACCGGCGCGAGACCGAGTGCATCCCGCACCGCGCTCTCGGGCCAGGGCGGTGTCGCCACCACCTCCCGCTCACGGCTCACCGCTCACCTCTAACCGCTTCCTGTACGATCTCGCGCTCATCGAACGGCAGCTTGTCCGTCCCGATGACCTGGTAGGTCTCATGACCCTTCCCCGCGAGAAGGACGGTGTCCCCGGCGCGGGCCTCGTTCAGCGCGGCGTGGATCGCGGCAAGCCGGTCCACGATTCGAAGATGCGGCGTGCCACCCATGCCCTGCTCGATATCATCGATGATCGCGCCAGGATCCTCGGTCCGGGGGTTATCCGAGGTCGCAATCGCCAGATCCGAGAGCTCCGCCGCGATCCGTCCCATGATCGGCCGCTTGCCTTTGTCCCGGTCTCCGCCGCAGCCGAACATGACGATGACCCGGCCGCTGGTGAGGGGGCGTAAACTCGTGAGGGCGCGCTCCAGCGCGTCCGGGGTGTGGGCGTAGTCCCGCAGCACAATGCAGGGAGTCTCCGCAATGCGCTCCATGCGGCCCGGCACCTGAGGGGCACCAGCCAGGCGCTGGACGACGTGAGCAATCGGACGGCCGAGGCCGAGGGCTGTCGCGGCAGCGGCCAGGGCGTTGGCCACGTTGAAGTCGCCCAGGAGTGGAAGCGAGACGTCAGCCGGGCCGAAGCGTCCGCTCAAGTGAAACCGCGACCCAGCGGCGTCGAGGACGATATCCGTAGCGCGCACATCCGCGGCGGGATGTATGCCGAAGGTGAGGCGTGGAGTGCGCTCCGGCATCCCCTGCCATGCCCTGTCATCGAGGTTTATCACCTCGAGCCCGCTCAACCGGAGGAGTGCGCTCAGACGAAGCTTGGCCGACAGGTACGCCTCCATGGTCCCGTGGTAGTCGAGGTGGTCACGAGTCAGGTTGGTGAACACGCCAGCCGCGAAGGCCAACCCGTCCAGCCGTCCCTGATCCAGACTGTGGGAGGACGCTTCCATGGCCACATGGGTCACCCCCCGCTGCACCATGGCCGCAAGCGTCGCCTGAAGATCGATGGGTCCCGGAGTCGTCAGCGACCCCGCGGTCGAGCTGACCGGTTGGTCCCGGCCATCGAATGCGCCGAGCGTTCCGATGCTGCCGGCCTCAGTCTGTTCATTGAAGAGATGACGGATGAGCCCGACCGTGGTCGTCTTTCCATTGGTTCCGGTAACGCCGACCAGGCTCAGGCGCCGACCCGGGTGGCCGTACCATGCCGCGCCCAGCGCGAGCGCCGAGTGGCGGCTGTCCCGCACCACGATCTCCGGCACGCCGGACTGCTGAGGCGCCTCGACCACGACGGCGCCTGCACCCCGCTTCACCGCCTGGCCCACGAACTGGTGACCATCCGCCTGAGATCCACGGACCGCGATGTACAGCATCCCGCGCTCGATCGTTCTGCTATCCACCCCGATGCCTGCCGGGTCGGCCGCGGTGGCTGGCGCCGAGCTCAACAAGTCTGCCCGGCGAAGCTCCTCGAGCACGGCGGTCCAGGTCAGCGGCACGGAGCGTCCACGCAGTCCACTATTCGGCCCAAACCGTGACAGCCGTGCCCGGCAGGGCCGGCTCCCCGCCCGGAGGCGCCGTGCGGCTCACCCGGCCGAGACCGCGGAGATTCACCCGGAATCCGCGTCGGTGAAGCGCGAGTGCCGCCGCTCGCACCGACTGGCCCGCCACCTCGGGTACCGG
>DASYVW010000439.1:0-2443 GCA_035936675.1 Gemmatimonadales bacterium | reverse complement strand
CAGGGCGGCTACCTCGCCGTCCTGATCACCTACTACGGTTTCGTGTCGCTGTTTCCGCTGCTGTTGTTGCTGGCCAGTGTGCTGGGCTACACGCTGGAGCTGACGTTCCGCACTTCTCGGAGTCGATTTGGCCCCCCATTTCAGGGAGTGTCACAGGGGCTGTAGACGCTGGCTGGGATGTGTAGGAGGTCCAGGACTTGTTGCTGGACGTCGGTGAGTTGGGGTTTGAAGGTCTGCACGACCTCGTCGTTGTTGTTGATGAGTTGGTGGCGTTGGATGTCGTCGAAGATCTCCAGGATGCGCGGTGCGCTCGGGGCGGGGCAGTTGCGTAGTTCGGGGTAGAGCGGGATCCCGGCCAGGCCTTGGGTGGTCATCGAGGTTCGGATCTCGCGTTCGATGAGCGCTTCGGTGAGCATCGCGAGGAAGTGGCAGAGCAGCAGCGCTTCGATGCGGTGCGCGGTCTCGAGGTAGACCGGCGCGACTTCCTGCGGTCCTTTGAGGAGGTGGTTGCGGCGCTCGAGGTTCGGTTGGTAGTGGTAGGCGGCGAGGACTTCGGCGCTGGTCATTGTGGTGTCGTTGGTGATGAGCGGGAAGCAGCCGTCGGTGACCGCGTCGTAGGCGACCTTGTCGGGGTGGATCGCGGCGGTGATGGTGAAGTCCGTCTTCTCGGTGCGTCGGTAGCGGGTCTGGGCGCTGGGTCGGCCGCGGTTCTCCTGGCGGTGTTGGACGTCGCTGGTTTCGGTGATGGTGAAGCCGACCCAGCGCGCGGCCCCGGCCGCCTGTAGGGCGGTGGTGGCGGCCTGTTCGGCGGTGACCCGGGTCTTCAGCCGGGTCTTGGGGCTGCTGAGGCGGACAGCGATGGCGTCGATCACGGCGAGCCCGGCCTCGATCCGGGCGGCTCGGGCTTGGGCGTCGCGGGCCGCTTTGCTGCTGGAGTGCACCCAGATCATCCGGTAGCCGTCGGCTGATGGTGCGGGGGTTTCGAAGGTCCGCCAGATCCGGTCCGGGTCGGCTTGGCGTGCGCCGGGCGCCCGCCGGGCTTCGGTCCAGGTCGGCGCGTGGGTCTGGGCCCAGTCCCGGAACCAGGTGTCCTCCCGTCGGCCGTGCGGCACGATGGTCACGAAACGTCCACCGTGGCTGTTGATGTGACTCATGGCTTGTTGCGAGCACAGCTTGCTGTCCGCTACGTAGAGGAAGTCCGGCCGGCCGACCAGGGCGCGTAGCTCGTCCCAGGTCGGGATGTGGGTCACGTCATCAGGGGTGTTGCCGTCCGCGACCCGGTAGGCAATCGGGACCGCACCGTCAGCCGAAACGGTGAGGATCAGCAGCAGTTGCTTCAGGTCGGGGCGAAAGTCCTTGTTGTGACCATGGCGGATCGCCGGGGTTGCCTTGCCGCCTCGTTCTCGGCCGTCGGCGTCGGGGTAGTTGCCGGTCACGGTGACGGTGGTCGAGTCGTTGTGGAGTTGGGTGGTCTCGACGTCGAAGTCGCGGATCACACCCAGGACCGTCTGGGTGATCAGGCTTGCCCGGTCGCAGTCAAAGAGTCGGTCCAGGGTCCGGCCGACCCGGTCGTCATTGAGCAGCTCCACATCACTCGGCCCGAGCCCGAGGACCGCCGGGTCATACGGTGCTGCCCATTCACCGAGCGCATAGACCGGTCGGTGGCCAGCCACGATGTTGCGCACCAGCACCGCGAGCACCGCCGACGGGGCCAGCCGCAACCGTGCGTCATCGTGTGGCAGGTAGGTCTGCAGATGCTCAGCCAAACCCATCCGGTCGAGGAAGAAGTTCACGATCGGCAGGCACCCCAGCCGCTGGCTGCGCAACCTGAACGGCTCTGATGGCGTCACCGCGGTCCTCCTTGACGGCCCTCCCGATGTCGGTCAGCATAGCTACTGACCGATCAGGGGTCGTGGACGTGACGAGGAAGAATCGAGGTGTGTCGTGCCGAGTCGACTCGAGCGCTACCAGCGCACCTACCGGGCGCTCGCCGACGAGTTGGCCGCTGAGCTCGGCACCGTCGGTTTCATCAGCCTGGGCAGCGTCGTCAACCGCTACACCTCCTGCGGCAAGCCAGGCTGCCGCTGCCAAGGCGACCCGCCGCAACGCCACGGCCCCTACTACCAATGGAGCCGGGCCGTCGCGGGCAAGACCCTGAGCCGCCGCCTCACCAAGGCAGAGGCCGAGCTCTACCTGAGCTGGATCGCCAACCGGCGACACCTCGAACAGATCATCGCCCAGATGGAGCAGACCTCAGCAGCAGCAAGCGAACTCCTCCTGCGCCAAGCAGCCCCCACGAACCCACGCCGGACAGCGAAGCCCTGACCCAGAGAAGTGGGGGGCCAAACGGTCACCGAGAAGCGCGGAACGTCAGTTGGGAGGTTGACGCGATGGCTGGGGTTGTGGGCTGTTGGGTCGTGCTGACTGGTGGCGAAGGACAGGG
>DASYVW010000438.1:0-3032 GCA_035936675.1 Gemmatimonadales bacterium | reverse complement strand
GGGTTCCCAGAAAACGATTCCGCAGCGATCCGACCAGCCCGGCCTGGGGCAGGCCAGCGGCGAAGGTGCCGTATCGCGGGTGCCTTCGCATGAAACGAAGAAGCTGGGTAAACGCCAGCGGGCTGATCAGATTGCTGCTCGACAGGCCGGAGCCATCACTCAGGGAAAACTGAGTGGAATCCACCTTCGCCGAGTCGATCAGGAACCGGCGCTCGACCTCCAACCCCTCGGGCCAGGACCCGGCTTTACCAAATTGTCGGCCCAGCTGCTTCAGCAGCATCTCGGCAAACCAGTTCTGGCTGGTGTTCAGGATGGGAAAGATCCAGTCGCGCAACGGCCGCGAGGACGCCTCCGCCAGTGGAGCAGTCCGGCGGAGGGCGGCGTAGGCGGTCGAGTCGGTGGTGGAGCGAGTAGCGCCAACGACGGAGATCCCGGCTTCGGCCAACACCTGGCGCAACGCCCTGGCCGCGTACAGGCTGGGGTCCGGTAAGGCGAACGACTCGGTGTGCGGCGGATTGTCGAGCGCGACCGTGCCCTCAGCCCAGATCTGCAGTGTTCCCGGGTGGCGGAAGAACCGATCGCCGATATCGGACTCACCGCCGGGCGCAACCGTCACCGTTCGATTCTCGAACGAGATATCGCCCAGGTTCGGGCTCATGGTGATGACCGCCGGCGTGCCCGGTGCCGGGCCGGGACTCCAGTCGAAGTCCACGCTGTTGTCGTGAAAACCGAGCCCTGAGACCGGGGCGGCGTACCACCAGTTCAGGTCGAACGACTCCCAGTTGGGATGTACCAGGGTCGTCTCGAAGTAGCTCCCATCCCCCACGAGGTCTCCGGTGACGGCTCGCACCCCTTTGGCTCGCAGGGTATCGACCAGCTGGCGCAGTCGGGCGAACGGATCGGTGTCGCAGACTCCAGCCAACGTGGTATCGGTGGCATAGCAGCGCTGGTCGATGGTCGGATCGCCCCGGCCATACAGCACCAGGTCACCCTGGAGCACTCCGTTGACAACGGGCCCGCCATAGAGGCTGGTCTTTACCTTCCAGTCCGGAAGCAGGAGCGCAGAGGCCACCGCACTCACCACCAGCTTGGTGTTACTCGCCGGGATGAAGAGACGGTCCTGGTTACGGCCATATAGCAAGCGGCCGCCTTCGTCCACCAGCGCCACGCCCCAGAACTGCCGGTTGAACGGCGGGGCATCCATCCGGGAATCGACCCGGCGTTTGAGATCCTTTTGCGCAACCGCAGGGACGGAGACGACGGAGAGGGCGGAGAGGACGGCGAGGACCCGCCTAATCATACGCTACCCTCGGATCCGCACGGGCATACAACAAATCGGTAAGCAGGTTTACGATCACGAAGACCACACTAAGGAAAAGGATACTCCCCTGTATCGCGGGGAGGTCACGCTTGTTGATGGCAGTGAGGACATAGCGGCCGACGCCGGGCCATGAGAAGATGGTTTCGGTGAGGATGGAGCCGGTCAGATAGCTGCCGAAGTCGAGCCCAATCACCGTGAGCACAGGGAGCAACGCGTTCCGGAATCCGTGTGAAAGAACCACTCGGCTCTCCCCAAGTCCCTTGGCACGCGCCGTGCGAATGAAGTCACTCCTCAGCACCTCCTGCATTGCCGCCCGCGTCATCCGCGAGAGAAAGGCAACCGATCGCATCCCGAGGGTAAACGCCGGGAGGATGAGGTAGAGCAGCCCTCCGGAGCCGGACGGAGGGAGCCAGCGTAGGTTCACGGCGAACACCAGGATCAGGATCAGGCCCACCCAGTACACCGGGAACGACACGCCGAGGTATGCGCCCAGCGCGGCCACGCGATCGGCCCAGCTGCCGGGGCGCCACGCGCCGTAGATTCCGATGCTGATTCCCACGGTGGCCGCGAAGAGCATCGCAGCGCCAGCCAGGCGGAGCGTGGCAGGGAAACGTTGAAGCAAGTCGCGCAGGATAGGCCGGCGCGTGATGTAGCTGGTGCCGAGGTCGCCTCGAAGGACGCCGCTCACGTAGTGCACGAACTGCTTGGGGAGAGGGTCATCCAGATGCAGCTCGGCGCGAAGCCGAGCCAGAGTTTCCGGGTCGGCCCGTTCACCGACCATGGCCTGAACCGGATCGCCCGGGGCCACGTACAGGAGCAGAAAGGTGACGAGCAATACGCCGAGCAGCGTGGGAACGAGAAGCAGGACACGGTAGAGAAGGAAGCGGCTCACTTGGTCCGCTCGGCCTGCATCCAGCGCTGGCCAGTAAAAACCAGCGGGATGCGCCAGCCCTTGAGATCGGGCTGCGCGGCCCACACGTCCACCGGAAACCAGAGGAAGATCCAGGGCGCCAGCTCGAAGACGCGGGCGTCGATGTCTCGGGCCAGCCGGGTCTTCTCATTCTCGTCAGTTGTCGCCCGGGCGCGGCTGATCATCGAGTCCAGACCGGGATCGGCGAGGAAGGCGTAGTTGCCACCGGGTCCCTTGTTGCGCGAGTGAAAAAGCGGGTAGTTAAAGTTCTCCGGGTCCGGATAATCGGCATACCAGTCGGTCAGGAACAGGTCAGCTTCTCCGTTTCGCACTGCGGCGCGTGCGCTGGAGGCGTCCCGCTCCACGATCTCGGCCCGCACCCCGATCTCGGCGAGCCCCTGCTGGATCGACTGCGCCAGGCGGGCCAGCTCGGCGCGCTGGGTTCGCCACAGCTTCAGCGCAAACCCATTGGGATATCCGGCCTCGGCCAGGAGCTTCTTCGCCTTGGCAGGGTCGTATGCGTACGGAGCGCGGGTCGAATCGTAGCCGGCGATCCCGGGCGGCAGTGACCCGGCCGATCGCACTCCCCGGTCCGCAAAAAGAGTGGTGAGGAGCGTCGGTACGTCGATGGCGTGGTTCAGCGCGCGCCGCACGCGCACATCTTTCAGGGGGCCGCGTGTGGTATTGATCGCCACGTAGAGATCGCGGAGTGCCGGGCGTCGCTGAAGCTCGTGCGCGCGAGTCTCCTGCCAGCGGCGGGTTTCACCGACCGGCACCTCGACCACGCTCAGCTGACCGGCT
>DASYVW010000437.1:0-11180 GCA_035936675.1 Gemmatimonadales bacterium | reverse complement strand
CACTGGTCCGAGGTGGCCGCCGATTTCCCCGGCGTACCGGTCCTGAATCGCGGCTTTGGCGGATCCACCCTCGCCGACGTCGTCTATTACGAGGACCGGGTCCTGCTCCCCTACCACCCGCACCTGGTGGTGCTGTACGCCGGTGACAACGACCTGGCGGAGGGCCGCACGCCGGAGCGGGTCTTGGGCGACTACCGGGCGTTCGTCGCGCGCCTCCGGTCTGCCTTGCCCGCAGCTCGCGTCGCGTACGTCTCCATCAAGCCGAGCCCCTCGCGCCGGGCCTACATCGACCGGATGCGGGAGGCGAACCAACGGATCCGCTCGGAGATCGCGCGCGATAGCCTTGCGACCTATGTTGACGTCTTCACCCCCATGCTCGGTGCCACCGGGCAGCCCCGGCCCGAGCTGTTCGAGCCCGACAGCCTCCACATGACCCGGACGGGCTACCTGCTGTGGCGGGCGCTCCTCGCGCCGGTGGTGCACTGAACAAGGACGGGAAGGGTGGGAAGGGCGGGAAAGGCGGGAAGGACGGGAAAGGTAGGAAGGAGTGGGATAATGGTACAGGCGGTGGAGTTCGGCTCATACCGTATCGTCGGAGGCTGCCAATACTTCTTCCATGGCGATATATCAGCGACTGAGGGCGTGGGAGCGCTGTCATCAGCTATGTCTGGCAGTCTACCAGGCAACGAACTCATGGCCACCGGGAGAGCGCTTCGGGTTGACATCACAGGCTAGACGAGCCGCACACTCGGCGGCCGCGAACATCGCCGAAGGTTCTGCAAAGAGGGGATCACGCGAGTTCCGTCGCTACCTGGACATCAGCCTCGGATCTCTGTCCGAGCTGTCCTACACGCTACTGCTGGCTAGAGATCTGAAGATCCTTTCGGACGAGGAATGGGGCAGGCTTGATCAAATCCACCAGAAGGCGGGTGGCATGACCTGGCTCCTATATGAATCCCTTGATGACAAAAGAGTCTCCGCCTAGACGTACCTTCCCGTCCTTCCCGTCCTTCCCGTCCTTCCCGTCCTTCCCGTCCTTCCCGGGGCTGGTGGGCGTTGGTCTTGGATTGGTGGCGATCTTCGGCCGCGCTCCTATGGTCGGGGTTGGGGTTCATCGCCTGGATCAGCAGAGCGTTGCATATCTCAGCGACCTCGGCGTCCAGCACATTCGCTACACGCTGTACTGGTCCCTGTGGAATGATCCGGCCTATCGGCAGGAATGGGAGCGAGACCTGCAGCGAGCACTGGATGCCGGCCTGGTTCCGCTTATCGTGGTTCATCAGCCTCCCTTCGGCGATTACCAGCACCGCGATCTCGTCTACCAGTCATTCGCGCGGTTCATGGAGGAACGCGCGGCGGAGTTTCCTGCCGTACGAGCCTGGCAGCTCTGGAATGAGATGGATGAGGCGTTCACCGATGTGTTTGGCGCCGGACACCCCGAGGTATCGCTCCGGCGCAGGGGTCAGCTCTACGCCGAAATGCTGAAGCTGGCCTATCCCGCGATCAAGCGGGGTAACCCTGACGCCCTGGTCGTTACTGGCGGGATGGCCTCGCCGGTCGACTCGGGATTTCTTCAGGGTCTCTACGATGGGGACGCCCCGTACGACGTACTAGCGATCCACACATATGGTTACCCCCTGGCGCTCGCGTTTGGTGAGCGGGGCCGAGCCGCTCGCCGCATCATGGCAGCCCACGGTGACCGTAGGCCGCTGTGGAACACGGAATTCGGCTTGGAGGGCGCGGTCATCGCGGCACCTCGGGGGCTCAGGCCGGCTCAGGTCGACCGCGCCCAGTTGGACGCGTGGAAGAGCTGCATCGAGGCGAATGACAGCGCCCGGGTGTACGATCGCATCTACGGACACGTGCTCGCAGAGGGGAGGGACCTTGGGTTCAGCCTGATCCGAGTGGATGGCTCCACCCGTCCCGCGTACCGGTGGCTGAGAGCGTGGATGCGGGGGCGCCCCTTGCAATGACTGCCGATTTGACATCGGGGTTCCTTCCCTCCACCTTGGAAATTCAACCTTTCCTAGGAGGTGGAGGCCATGAAGGTCTATGGCTCCAGCGCCATAAGAAACGTGGCGTTCGTCGGGCACGGGGCTAGCGGTAAGACCTCTCTAGTCGACGCGCTCGCCTTCGTATCCGGCGCCAGCCGGCGCCACGGCACCATCAAAGACGGCACCACGCTCACTGACTACTCCCCCGACGAAATCGATCGCAAGCACTCCATCAATCTGGGCCTCGGCCACGCCGAATGGCTCGACACCAAGCTCAATCTCATCGACACCCCTGGCTATCTCGACTACTTCGGCGAGGTCATCAGCGGCCTGCACGCGGCCGATGCCGCCGTCGTCGTTCTCAGCGGTACGGGAGGGGTGGAGGTGGGCACCGAAAAGGTCTGGGAAGTCTGCGACCAGCTGCACCTGCCCCGGGTCCTGTTCGTGTCTCTCATGGACAAGGAGCACGCCGACTTCGAGCGGGTCTTCAAGGACGTGAAGGCCCATCTGACACCCAAAGTCGTTCCGGTGGAGATCCCCATCGGCGACGGGCACGATTTCCACGGGATCATCAACCTCTTCTCCGGGCATTGCCACTACTACAAGAAGGGAACCAAGACCGGCGAGTACGAGGTGGTGCCCATTCCGCCGGAGTTCGAGGCGCTCTTTCAGCAGTACAGCGAGCAGCTGACCGAGGCGGTCGCCTCCACCGACGACGCGCTCATCGAGCGGTACCTGGGCGGCGAGGAGATTCCCCGCTCCGATTTCATTGCCGCGGTGAAGCGGGCGGTGATCGAGGGCGCCATTGTACCGCTCTTCTGCGGCAGCGGCGACCTGACCTACGGCACCCGCACGCTGCTGAAGAAAATGGTCGAGCTGTTCCCCTCGCCGGCGGAGGTCAAGCCGCCGGTGGATGCGCCCCTGGTGGGCCGGGTCTTCAAGACGCTGTCCGAGTCGCACGTGGGCGACGTGACCCTCTTCCGGCTCTACACCGGCGAGATCAGAAACGGGGGCGAGGTCTTCAACGCCGAGCACGAGACGATCGAGAAGCTGAACCACCTGTCGGTCCAGCAGGGCAAGGAGCGGGTCGAGATCGAGCGGCTGTCGGCGGGCGACATCGGCTCGGTGGCCAAGCTCAAGGACACTCACACCGGCGACACCTTCTGCTGGAGAGAGCACCCGGTTCGTTTGCCGCCCATTCCCTTCCCCGACCCGGTGGCGAGCTCTGCCGTGCTGGTGAAGCAGCGGGGCGAAGAGGACAAGCTGGCGGCCGGCCTGCACAAGCTGCACGAGGAGGATCCGACCTTCCACTTCGAGTACAACTCCGAGCTGGGGCAGACGCTCATCCATGGCATGGGCGAGCGCCACTTCGAGACCATCCTCAACCGGCTGGAGCGGAAATTCGGAGTCCACGCAGAGCTGGTGCGGCCCCGGGTGGCGTACCGGGAGACGATCAAGGCCAGGGCCGAGGGCCAGGGCAAGCACAAGAAGCAGTCGGGCGGGCGAGGTCAGTACGGCGACTGCTGGATCCGGGTGGCTCCTCTCCCACGCGGAGCGGGCTACGAGTTCGTGGACGAGATCGTGGGCGGCGTGATCCCGAATAAGTACATCCCCGCGGTCGATCGAGGGATCCAGGAGGCAGCGGTGAGGGGTGTGATTGCCGGGTATCCGTTGGTGGACTTCAAGGTCGAGTGCTTCGACGGATCGTACCACGACGTGGACTCGAACGAGATGTCGTTCAAGATGGCCGGGATCATGGCCTTCAGGAACGTGACCCCCAAGGCCCGCCCGATATTGCTCGAGCCGCTGCTGGATGTCGAGGTCTGGGCGCCCGACGACGTGCTCGGCGACGTGATGGGCGATCTCAGCTCCCGTCGCGGTCAGATCCTGGGCACCGATACCGATGGCCGGCTCACTCGGGTTCGGGCGGTCGTGCCCGAGGCGGAGATGTACAAGTACTCCACCACGCTGCACTCGATCACCCACGGCCGGGGTACCCATCGGCAGAAGTTCCACAGCTATGCGGAGGCACCCCCGGACGTGGCCTCGCGGGTGGCGGCCGAGAACCAGAAGGAGCACGCTGCCGCGTCGTGAGGGACAGGCGGTAAGGCGGTACGGCGGTAACTAAAGAGTGTCACCCTGAGGGCCCGAACGGGCCCGAGGGGGTCATGGTTCGGCTCAGGGTGACATCCTCATCGGAGTTCGAATGCCAACGGTGTCGTTCACCCCCAACATTCAACGCCACATAAACTGTCCCCCTAGTAATGTCCAGGGCGAAACGGTCCGGCAGGTCCTGGATGCCCTCTTCGAGGGAAATCCGCGGGCCCGAGGGTACATTCTCGATGACCAGGGGGCGGTGCGCCAGCACATGAACGTGTTCGTGGATGGGCGTCAGATTCGAGACCGGCAGCATCTGACCGACTCGGTGGCGCGTGATGGGGAGATCTACGTCGCGCAGGCGCTCTCGGGTGGATGAGATAGGAGCAACTGCTGGCCGCTGTTGTTCTTTTCGGCTCAATACCTGAGCGAATCATGAGTGATCGATTCCTGGTCGCAACTCGGAAGGGACTGTTCACGATTCAGCGGGGGTCGAGCCGGCTCTCGCCCTGGTCCATCACGGCTACCGCGTTCCTCGGTGACAATGTTTCCATGATGCTGACCGATCCGCGGGACGGCACCATGTGGGCGGCGCTGGACCACGGCCACTTCGGTGCCAAGCTGCATCAGTCGAGGGATGGAGGGGCCACCTGGACCGAGGCAGAGTCTCCCGCGTTTCCGCCCATGCCGGAGGGACACCAGGAGATCGAGCCGGCCGGCGGCAGGCCCATCCCCTGGACCGTGCTTCGGGTGTGGTCGCTGGAGGCCGGTGGTGATGACGATCCCGGAGGTCTGTGGTGCGGAACGATTCCCGGCGGGTTGTTCCGCTCCGACGACGGGGGCACATCCTGGCAGCTCGTGCGCTCGCTCTGGGATCACCCCAAGCGGCGGGAGTGGTTCGGCGGTGGAGCCGAGTTCCCCGGAATTCATTCGATCTGTGTCGAGCCGAGAAACAGCCGCCGGGTGACCATCGGAGTATCCTGCGGCGGGGTCTGGGTGACGGAGGACGGGGGCGTTACCTGGAGCTGCCGTTCCCAGGGCATGCGTGCCGAATACATGCCTCCGGAGCGACAGTTCGATCCCTACATCCAGGACCCGCACAGGGTGGTGCGCTGCCCCGCCGAGCCCCGGTCGCTCTGGGCCTCGCATCACAACGGCGTCTTCCGCAGCATCGATGGCGCCGCCAGCTGGCAGGAGGTCACCGTCCCGCCGTCGAGCTTCGGCTTTGCGGTGGCGGTCCATCCCAAGAAGCCGGAGACCGCGTGGTTCGTGCCGGCCGAGAGTGATCAGCGCAGGATTCCCTGTGCGGGCCGGGTCGTCGTATCCCGGACACGGGATGGTGGCAAGACCTTCACCGAGCTGAGTCGGGGTCTGCCCCAGCAACACGCGTATGACCTCACCTATCGCCATGCGCTGGACATTGACGCGAGCGGAGAGCGCCTGGCGCTGGGCACGACGATCGGGTCGCTCTGGGTCTCGGTGGATCAGGGCGACTCGTGGCAGACGGTCGCGGAGCACCTGCCGCCGGTGTATGCGGTGAGGTGGGCGAGCGGTAAGGCGGTAGGGCGGTAGGTGCGTTGCCCGCCGTCCTCGCCAATCTCGTCGTCGTCTTCCACTTCGCCTTCGTGCTGTTCGTGGTGCTCGGTGGCCTATTAGTGCTGCGGTGGCGCTGGGTGGCCTTCCTGCAGGTGCCAGCTGCACTCTGGGGCGCATGGATCGAGCTCACCGGCTGGGTCTGTCCGCTGACACCGCTGGAACAATCGCTGCGGCTGAAAGCCGGTGAGCAAGGCTACTCCGGCTCATTCATTGAGCACTATCTGCTTCCCCTGTTGTATCCCTCCGCTCTCACCCGAAACATCCAGCTGTTCCTGGGCTGCCTGGTGCTGGGTCTGAACCTCGGCATTTATGGGTACCTCCTCTACCGGAGCGCAGAGAACAGCACCTCTGTTACTCGGCCCCGTAGCGGCGATTCGCTCTCCTAACGTGGGATCTGCGCCCACACCACACGCCCTCCAGAGTTTGCATTTCGTACCGAATGCTGACAGGCCGCGAGTGCGCCTTCGCATCAAGCTGTGATCCTCCCATCTCCTGCGAACTGACGCATAACCGCACATCAATTTCTATACACCACCGTCGGACGAGGGCATACTCCTTGCCTGTTAAGCGCATGTCACAAACTGTCTTCCGCGAACCGAACAGACTCGAGGCACCTTCCTCCGGCGAAGTACACGCTCGGCGGGAGGCTCCAGTCACTGTTCGGCGGCCGTCGTAAACGGTCGCGGTATCGTCGCACGTCGCTCACCCTCT
This sequence comes from Gemmatimonadales bacterium, assembly GCA_035936675.1. GTDB lineage: Bacteria > Gemmatimonadota > Gemmatimonadetes > Gemmatimonadales > GWC2-71-9 > CAVVWJ01. The sequence goes on along the minus strand of DASYVW010000437.1, from coordinate 4,782 downwards.
GCCCCGGAGTGGCTCCAGATGAAATGGACCCGCAGGTTCTTCAGCTTCGGTCTTGTCCTCGCGCTTATTGCCGGGGTGAGCTGCACCGCTGGTGACACCAGCCCGATGGAGGCCCCGGTCGCGCAGCCAATCGCGCAGCCAGAGCAATCGCTCGGGCTTCTCGATGGGCTCGGTGGTGTAGTGGGTGGAGTGCTCGATCTGACGGGAGCCGTCGTCAGTGATCTGCTGAGTATCACCGGACTGCTCACTTGCCAGGAACAGCAGTATGCCGTCACCTACCAGATGGTCGGGCCCGAGGGGGGCACGATCAGGGTCGGCAAGCACAGCCTGGTGATTCCGAAAGGCGCGCTCAGCAGCAACGTCAGAATCAAAGCCGAGCAGATGACCGGCTCGACCAACTCGGTGCGGTTCAGCCCCGAGGGGCTGCAATTCAAGAAGCAGGCTGCTCTTGCGCTGAGCTACCAGAACTGTCAGAACGTCGATGTGCCGAAGGCCGTCGTTTACACTACCGAGCAGCTCAAGGTCCTCGAGATTCTGCACTCGCTGGATCTTCTCAAGTCGCGGACCATTACCGCCCCAATCGATCACTTCTCCCGGTACGCAGTCGCCTACTGATCCGGTGACATCACAACAGGGGTTCCCATCCGACGTGCGGCCGGCCCAGGAAACCGGGCTGGGCCGTGCGGCGGATTTGTTACGTGAGGCCCGGGCCCAGGAGCGGGTCGGCTCCATGGCCGAGGCGATCCAGGCCTATGGTGCTGCCATCAGCGCCGCCGAGCGCCAGGGTGAGCGGGGCGTCCTGGCGGAATCGCTCCGCCGGCTGGGCGTGGTGCACCATCTGCGAGACCAGCCAGGAGTCGCCCGCGAGCTGTGCCAGCGAAGCTACCAGACCGCGACCGGTATGGGTGACTCGGTGCTCGCCGCGGAAGCACTAAACGCGCTTGCGGGCTTCGACTTCGAGGCTGGCCTCATCCCCGAGGCGCGGGAGAAGTTTTACCAGGCGCTCGAGCTGGGCGTAGCCAGCGCCGAGCTGCGGGGACGCACCGAACAGAATCTCGGGATCCTGGCCAACATCCAGGGTGCCCTGACCGAGGCGCTGGCGCATTATCGCCAGTCGCTCGTGGCCTTCCAGAGCATCGGCGATGACCGCGGATGCGCCATCGCCTACCACAATCTCGGCATGGTGAGTGCGGACCGCGAGCTGTGGGACGACGCCGACAAGTATTTCCGCCAGAGCCTCGACATCGCCCAGGCAATCGGGGATGTCCATCTCCAGGGTCTCGGTCTCCTGAATCACGCCGAAGTCCATCTTTCCCGGCAACGCTACGACCAGGCGCGTCTCAACGCCGAGGCCGCGCTGGGGATCTTCGACCGGCTCGACTCCCGTCTGGACAAGGCCGACGCCTACAAGGTGATCGGGCGAGTCTACCGGGAGACCGGACGGCACGCGCTGGCCGAGGCGCGGCTCCGCGATGCGGTGGCCATGGCTGTGAGCACCGGCTCGGTCCTGAGCGAGGCAGAGGCGTCTCGGGAGCTGGCGCTCCTGTACCAGGGCACGGGCCGAAATCAGGAGGCGCTGCGGTTCCTGAACGCCGCCCACCGGCTCTTCAGCCGGCTGGATGCGCGGGTAGACCTGGTAGATGTCTCCACCAAGGTCCTCAGGCTGGAAGAGACCTACTTCGCCGTGGTGCGGGACTGGGGCCAGTCGATCGAGTCATCGGACAGCTATACCTATGGCCATTGCGAGCGGGTGGCCGGCTATTCCGTTGCGCTCGCTCGCGAGCTGGGACTGGACGAGGGGCAGCAGACCGCCGTCCGTATCGGCGCCTATTTGCACGACCTGGGCAAGGTACGAGTCCCCCACGAGATTCTGAACAAGCCAACCGCGCTGACGCCGGACGAATTCGGCGTCATCCAGATGCACCCCATCTGGGGGCTGGAGATGCTGGCCACGGTGGAATTCCCCTGGGACATCAAGCCCATCATCCGGTGGCACCACGAGAAGTACGACGGCTCCGGCTATCCCGACCGCCTGCGGGGAGACGAGATTCCGGTGAGCGCGCAGATCATTTGTATCGTGGACGTCTACGATGCATTGACGACGACCCGGAGCTATCGGGGCGCCATGTCGCATCCGGAGGCGCTCGGCAAGATGCAGGAGGTCCGCGGGTGGTGGCGTCCGGACGTGTACCAGGCGTTCATGCGCACCGTCGCCCAGGCGTCCTCCTCCCGGGCGGCCTGATTCAGGCGCTCCACTCCCGCTCCAAACGCGCCAGCAGGCTAGCGGCACCGAGCCGCCGGAAGCCGGCCTCCGCCTCGGCCTGACGCTCGGTGGCCTCCTCGACTCTCCCCAATGCTCGCAACGCTCGCGCAGCGATTCCGGCACATTCCGCGGCGAGTAGGGCGCTGTCGTATTTGAGGGCCACCCGTCGCGCCTCGTCGGCCTGTTCCAGGGCGAGCGGCCAGTTTCCCTGATGCAGGGCGGCCAGCGCACGAACTCGATCCACTTCGGCGCCACCGACCTCATCTGCCGCCTCGGTCGCAAACTGTCGGGCACGCTCCAACTCCCGCTGGGCCAGAGCCGGATCGTCCCGCTCGATGCTCAGCTCGGCGCGTCCGGCCAGCGCCAGCGCCAGCAATCGAGGCTCGCCGACCACCTCCGCATGGCGCACTGCGTCCGCCGCCGCATCCTCGGCCTCGCGCCATTCGCCCGCCTGTCCGTACGCGAGCCCGAGATTGTGGTAGGTCTCGGCGGTGCCGCGCCGATCGCCGAGCCGCTGGTAGGCCAGGAGCGCGCCGCGAAAGAGCTCGGCCGCGTCGTCGGCCCGTCCCTGCAAATGCGCCACTGACGCGAGATTGTTGCACGCCCGGGCCAGCATCAGGCTGTCGCCCAGCTGGCGGGCGAAGCGCAGCGCTTCGGCAAACCGGCTTTCTGCCGCCGCCATCTCTCCCCGCTCCCAATGGATTGCGCCCAGCAGGTTGAGCGCGCGCATGCTGCCGTCCCAGTCGCCCCGGGCGCGGAACTGCCGGAGCGCCTCGTCGGCGAGAGAGGCCCCTGTGGCCAGCTCGCCCAGCCGGGTGGCAGCGGTGGCCGCCGCCAGCTGCAGGTCGGGCCGGCGGCCATCGGGGCCGGCCTCCAGCTCACGATACCGCTCCAGCGCGTCGCGGAAGCGTCCCGAGCCAACCAGGGCGCGGAGCACCTGGGCGGCATCGTTGGGGGCGGCAGAGGGAGTGGCCACGGCTGCGACGATTCCTCAGTAGGCGATCGCGTAGCGGGTGAAGCCGAGGATGTCGGCGCTGATCTCTTCGAGATCCTCGACATTAACGGAACCCAGCCGCACAAACGGGTCGGTCACCAACTCCTGCCGCCAAAGGGCAAGCCTGCTCTTGATCTGCGCGTCGAAAGCATTGATGGTGCCATCCTCGTTGAAGTCATGGTCGGCATGGGCATACTCGATCTTCAGCTGGGCCGGCCGGGCAGGATCGAAGGTGAGGCCGGACGGCTCCATATCGAACAGGATCTTGGCCGGGTCTACCACCCGCACGGTGATCAGGACCGAGTCGCCGGGAGCGAATGGAGTGCCGTCAGGGCGAGCCAGGAGTGTCGGGGCGTCAACCCGGAATCGGAGAAATTCCTCTCCCGGGCCCCCGACGTCGTCCTGGAAGAAGATCCGCAGCTCGCGATCCTCCCCTTTCTTCGCGTAGAAGCTGTCTGCGGCGTTGAAGAGCGGTCGGCTGCTCACGGCCAGCCGGATCACGTTGAGCTCTGTCGGCGGCCTCGTCGTGTCATTGGGCGCAGTGGAGCTCGAGCACCCCGCAATGCCGGCGAGCAGCACAGCGACGAGCAGGAGGAGCGGACGGGTACGGCGCATGAGCATCTCCTTTGTCTGGCCCCTAGGGCATCAGCTTTCGTTGGTGTCGTCGGTTCCGTCGAGCAGTCGCTGCAACCGCGGGCGGGAGATCCCCAGCCGGCGGGCGGCTTCACTCTTGTTCCCCTGAGTGATCCCCAGCATGGCCAACGCGGCGGCGCGATTGAGCGCGGTCAGCGTTGTTGGGAAGGGGAGCCCTCCATCAGTCCGGCTGACCTCTCGACGCATACCCAGTTCCTCGCTACGCAGGGTGCCCTGGGGCGAAAGCACCAGAGCCCGCTCGATGGCGTTCCGCAGCTCGCGCACATTGCCCGGCCAGGAATGTTCTCGCAACGCAGCCCGGAGCTCGGGGGTGAGGGGCGGCACGGCCAGACCGTAGCTGGTGGCAATCCGGGTGATGAAGGTCTCGGCCAGTAACTCCACGTCGCCCTCCCGGTCCCGCAGCGGCGGGAGGGTCAGGGCTATGACGTTGAGTCGATAGTAGAGGTCCTCGCGAAATTGTCCCTGGCTCACCGCTGACCTGAGGTCGACGTGCGTCGCCGCAATGAGCCGAACGTCGACTTGGCGGGTCTGCTGCCCACCAACGCGCCGGATTGCCCTGCTCTCGAGCGCCCGGAGGAGCTTGGGCTGAAGCTCGAGGGGCAGCGTCCCCACCTCATCGAGAAAGAGCGTCCCGCCGTGTGCCAACTCGAAGAGCCCCGGCTTGGAGGCAACGGCACCGGTGAACGCGCCTTTCTCGTGCCCGAACAGCTCGCTCTCGAGCAGGTTGGCCGGGATGGCCGCGCAGTTCACCTCGACGAACGGCTCCGCTGCCCGGGGCCCCTCGTAGTGGATCGCGCGGGCGAGCAGCTCCTTTCCTGTGCCGGTTTCGCCGCCGATCAGAACGGTGACGTCACGGTGCACCGCGACGCGG
>DASYVW010000436.1:0-1731 GCA_035936675.1 Gemmatimonadales bacterium | reverse complement strand
CCATCTGTACGGCGTCGAGGTGGTCGTCGTGGATGAGACCGGGACTGCCAGGAGCGTGGTGGCAACCCGGGAGCCGTCCGACCCGAACCGGGACCTGTGGTGGGCACACACCGGCGGCGGAGGCGGCAACTTCGGTGTCGTCACCCGTTACTGGTTCAGGTCGCCGGGCGCCAATGGCGAGGATCCGGCTTTGCTGCTGCCGAAGGCACCGGAGCCGGTCCTGGCGTTCAGAATGGCGTGGAACTGGGGAGACATCGACGAGGCGGCATTCACCAAGCTGGTGCGCAACTTCGGAGATTGGTGCGAGCGCAATAGCGAGGCGGCCTCTCCCTATGCCAAGCTGTACACCCTGCTCTTTCTCCGGCGCCGCCAGTACGGCAAACTCGAAATGAAAGGACTCTCGACCGCCGGGGCCGAGGCCGAGCGATTAGTTGATGAGCACCTGGCCGCCATCAACGATGGCGTCGGTGTGCCTCACAGCCGTGAGGTGGAGACAAGCTCCTGGTTGGACTTTGCCCTCAATCCCTTCCCCGAGCTGTTCAAGGTGGGCACGGAGAACGCGCTCTTCAAAGTCAAGGACGCTTTCCTACGCAGGGGCTTCACTGTTCGTCAGATTAAGGTCGCCTACGACTACCTCACCCGGACCGATTACGATGTTCCCGGTGGGTCGCTGGGTTTGGCAACCTACGGAGGACGGGTGAACACTGTGGCGCCGGACGCGAGCGCCTCGGCTCAGCGGAACTCGATTCTCGACACGTCGTGTTCTGTGGGGTGGCAGGACCCGCAGGACGAAGCCCGGAACCTGACTTGGGTCCGCGCGTTCTACCGGGAGCTGTTCGCCGACACCGGCGGGGTACCCGTGCCCGGCGAGGTCTGCGACGGAGCCATGATCAACCATCCCGATGTCGACCTGGCCGATCCGGAGTGGAACACCTCCGGAGTTCCCTGGCACGCACTTTATTACAAGGGCAACTACCCCCGACTGCAGCGGATCAAGTCCCTCTGGGACCCGGGCAACGTGTTTCACCACGCCCTTTCCATCCGACCCGTATAGGGAGAGCCATGACCACCACTCTCGCGGCGCGCTGGCGTTCCTGGGCCCCGTACCTGCTCAGTGTGCTCCGCATCATTGCGGCTTTCCTGTTCATCCAATTCGGATCCGCTAAGCTCCTTGCGATTCCAGCGGCCGTCATGCCGGGCGGCGGTACAGCTCCGCTGATGTCGCTTCCGGGCTTTGCCGGGTCGTTGGAGCTGGTGGGCGGCGCACTCCTGCTGCTGGGCTTGTTTACCCGACTGGTGGCGTTCCTCCTGTCGGGCGAGATGGCGTTTGCCTATTTCATGGGGCACGCGCCACACGGATTCTGGCCGGTGCTGAACCAGGGTTCGCCTGCAATCCTCTTCTGCTTCTGCTTTATCTGGCTCTATATCTCCTCGGCTGGACCAGGCCCATGGAGCCTCGACGTGCTGCGACGCCGCACAGTCCAAAATGAGCCCACAACCTAGCAGTCAGGCGTTTCCAATTGCCCCGCCGATCGAGCCGATGCTCGCCAAGCTCGCCGACGCGCTGCCGCCGGCCGGGAATTATCTATACGAGCCGAAATGGGACGGATTCCGCGCGATCGTATTCCGCGGTACCTCGGATGTGTACATCCAGAGCCGCGATCTCCGGCCGCTCGATCGCTATTTCCCGGAGCTGCACCAGGCGCTGCTCGAGAAGCTACCGCCAGGCTG
>DASYVW010000435.1:0-3684 GCA_035936675.1 Gemmatimonadales bacterium | reverse complement strand
CCGCTTCACCGAATCGGTCCGCACCGCGCTCGGCCAGATGCGGTTCCGGCCGGCCAAGCGCGCGGGGAAGACGGTCCGCCAGCTGGTCGAGCAACGGTTCAGCTTCCGCATCGATCCCGCACCTCAGGTCGTCAAGCATGTGAGTTGACAGGCGGACGGGCGGTAAGGTGGTAGGGCGGATCCTCATCCCGAGAGCCAGCCCCGAGCCAAAGGAGCGAGGGGGAGCGATAGCGACAGAGGGACCTACTCCACGGGTTCCTGATGTCTACAGAGTAGATCCCTCGCTACGCTCGGGATGAGGAGTCTTATTATACGTACCGCCGTACCGCCGTACCGCCGTACCGCCGTACCGCCGTACCGCCTACCGCCCCGCCACCAGCCGCTCGAACCGCGGGTCGCCATGCAACGGCGCCCAGCGCGGGTCAGTCCTCAGCCCGGGTTTGGAGATCAATGATGGAATGGACAACAGATATTCCAGGCGGTTCACCGCTTCCGCCCGCTCGCCGACAGTCGCGTATATGCTCGCGAGGGCGATAGCCAGGCTGGCTCCACGATACGCCTCCTTGGAGACCGGCAGCAGCCGAACCGCAGTCTCCCCCTCCCGGACCGCGTCGGCCTTCCTCCCCAGATGCGCGTACACTAGGCCGAGCTGCGCCCGGAACGATGACTCCTCGGGCTGCTCCCGAATCTCCGTTTCCAGGACCGTCCGGGCGGAGTCGAGGTAGGCCCGCTCGAGGCGGGGCTTGCCCTGCGCGCGATTCAGGTCGGCCTTGAGCGTGTAGTACCCCACGGTGTCGATGAATTCGGGGAGCGTCAGCCGCTCGACTGACGGCTGATGGGCTGGGTCGGCAGTGAGCAGGAAGCTGGGCGTGGCTGCAAAGCCGGCCGTCGAGCTGGCACCGATGGCCGCCTGAGCCATCTGCCTGAAGTCCGTCGCCTGAAGATCCCCTTGCAGGCTCTCCCTCACCTTCTCCAGACCCGTCCCCGACGACAACATGGCATGGAGCCGTTCCCAACGGGCGAAAGGGCCGTCTGGACTGATGCTCACTGCCTTGTCGTACGCCCGCATCGCGAGGTCGAACTTGCGGAGATTCTGGTAGGTCTCGGCCAGGTTGTAGATCGCGTCGCTCGAACGAGGGTCGAGCTGCACCGTCCTCTCGAAGCTGGCCATCGCCTCGGGCCAGCGTCCTTGCCGCCGCTGGACCGCTGCCGTGGCGAACATCAGGTCGGCGTTGTTGGGTTGCCGCTCCCGGGCGATCGCGAGCTCTCGAAGCGCGGCGTCGTAGTCCAGCCGGCCCCAATAGTGGTAGTACGCCAGCGATACGTGAGGACCAGGCAAATCGGGCCGGAGCCGGAGTGCGCGCTCGGCCGAGGCTTTGGCCCGGGCCAGGGCTGCCTCGGTGCGGTCGTAGAAGAACCAGAACTCGAGGGACTGCATCTCGGACAGCTTGGCCCAGGCCTGCGCGAAGTTGGAGTCGAGCTGGACGGCGCTCTGGAACATCTGCTTCGCGTTGCGGACGTCCTCCCGGCTGGGTCCGTGGGCGCGGTATTCGATTCCGCGCAAGTAGTAATCGTAGGCTTCGGTGTTCGTGGTGGGCCGGTCCTGGAGCGCCCGCCGCTCCGGCTCGTTCAGCGCCAGGTTCATCGCGCCGATCACCTGCTCGGCGATCCCAGACTGAACCTGGAAGACGTCGGCCAGCTCGGCATCGTAGCGGTCGGCCCAGAGGTGCCGGTCGTCGGTCACTCGGATCAGTTGCGGCGTCACCCGCACTCGACTGCTCCCATCGGGCGACTTCTCCCACCGCACGCTCCCCTCCAGCACATAGCCCACTCCCAGCTCCTGCCCGATCTGCTTGAGGCTCTTGGTCGAGCCCTTGTACTGGTCGGCACTGGTCCTCGACACAACGCCCAGGCTGGCGACGCCGGACAGCCGGCTGGTAATCTCCTCGGTGAGCCCGTCGGCGAAGTACTGATCGCCGGCCGCGCCCATGTTCTTGAACGGCAGCACCGCCAGCATCTTGACCCCGGGTTCCTCCGCCGGCCGCCGGCTGCGCTGCCAGAGCAGCATCCCCATGGTCGCGGTGACCAGGAGGCCGAGTACGAAGGTGAGCCAGGCAGGGATGGCCGGTCGCCGCCCAACCGGTCTCGAGACGCCGGTCGATAGCGCCGGCTGGGCGGGCATCGCGGCGGCCGTTGGGATCGTAGTCATGGGTGACAGTGCTTGGGCGAATTGCGCCGGCGTGGTGAACCGATCCGCCGGGATTGGAGCCAGGGCAGTGAGGACAACCCGCTCGAGCTGCTCCGGCACCGCCGGCCGGAGGCGACGGAGGCTGGGGACCTCGCCGGTCATCCGCTTGGCGGCGATGGCTTGAGCGGTGGGACCGCCGAACGGCGCCTCGCCGGCAAGCATCTCATACAGCACCACGCCAAGGCTGTACACATCGGTTCGGCCGTCGAGGTCGCGCTCGGCCACGGCCTGCTCCGGGCTCATGTAGGCCGGAGTCCCGATGGCCATTCCGGTCCCGGTCAAATGATCCTCCCCACTTCCTCGCTTCCCCGCCTGCCCGCTTACCCCCAGCGCTCGTCCGATGCCGAAGTCGGCCACCAATGCCTGCCCATCCGCCAGAAGAATGTTCTCCGGCTTGATGTCCCGGTGAATGACGCCGTGCCGATGGGCGAAGTCCAGCGCGAGGGCCACTTCCCGGGTGATCCGAACCGCCTCGTCCACCGGAAGCTGGTGCTCCCGGTGGAGTCGCTCACGCAGGCTCTCACCATCGACGTACGGCATGGTGAACCAGAGTTGTCCTGCCCCGCTTCCCCGCGTCCCCGCTTCCCCGCTGTCGTGAACCGAGATGATGTGGGGATGCTGGAGCCGGGCGGCGAGCTTGATCTCGCGGAGGAATCGTTCGGTGCCGATGGTCTCGGCCAGCTCCGGGTGGAGCACCTTGAGGGCCACCGGCCGGTCATGGCGGAGATCATGGGCCAGGTAGACGATGGCCATGCCGCCGCGACCGAGCTCGCGCTCGATGCGGTAGTGGTCGGCAAGAGCAGCTTGGAGGCGACTCAGGGCATCAGACAAGACGATCCTGGGGAGAGGCTACACATCAAGGTTACAAGCCTCATGGAGTCATTGCGAGGGTGCGAAGCACCCGAAGCAATCCGGCCGCCTTCACCTAGGAGCGACTGGATCGCCACCCTTCGCTGCGCTCAGGGCAGGCTCAAGGCCGCTCGCGATGACTTCGGGTTGCGCCCGCTGGCAGTCGATGGCTGTTTTGCGTCTGGCCCGCGGCACAGCCCATAGCCCATAGCCCATAGCCAGCTCCGAAGGAGCACTCCATGCACGCCAAGACCCTCGCCTACCAGCTCGAGCTCTCCAGCAAGGTCCTGGAGATGAATACCAGAGACGTGTCGCACGAGGAGAGCCTGATCACCCCCCCGAAGGGCGGAAGCTGCCTCAACCAGGTCCTGGGACACATGACCCGCACGAGGAACATGGCCCTCGGCAGCATGGACCAGAAATCACCCTACCCGATGGAAGAATTCGATCCCTACGATGACAGAACCGGAGTGCCGTTCAGCCGGGAGCGTGCGCTCCCCTTCGACGAGCTGAGGCGTCGCTACAAGGCGATGCAGGAACCGCTGATCCGGGCCCTCAACGGGATGCCGCCCGAGGTTCTAGCCGCG
>DASYVW010000434.1:0-2326 GCA_035936675.1 Gemmatimonadales bacterium | reverse complement strand
GCCGAGCAGAACGTCGCCGGAATGGGGCGTACCTTCCCCCATCGCCTGGCCCCTGACACCTCGCCGCGCTTCCTGGACGGCTTCCGGTCGTCTCCCTTCCAGAATGAGGTGCTGCTGGATTTCGCGCGAGCGGCCGTGACCACTGAGAAGTTGGGTGAGGATGACGACCCTGATCTGCTCGCGGTGAGCCTTTCAGCCAATGATTTAATTGGCCACGCCTTCGGACCCAACAGTCATGAGGTCATGGATGTGACGGTGCGAACCGACCGCCTCCTGGACCGTTTCTTCGAGTTCCTGGATCAGCGGATCGGTCTTCGCCACATACTGATCGTGCTCACCGCGGACCACGGCATAGCACCGCTGCCGGAGATCGCGCGAGATTTGCACCGCGGCGCGGGCCGGCTGGATCCGGCCAGGATCGCCGCGGCTGCCGAGACTGCACTGAAGTCGCGGTTCGGAGTGCCGCCCGGCCCAGGATGGCTGGCTCACCTGGCCCCGCCCTGGCTTTACCTGAACGTCGAGGCACTCAGGCAGAAGGGCATCGCTATCGAGGAGGCGGAGCGAACGGCACGGGACGCGGTCAAAGGCGTGCGGGGAGTACTTCAGGCACTTACAGCAACGGAACTGCGGCAACAGCAGAAGAATGGCATGGCTTCGGGTGTGCTGCTCAGCTTTTACCCCGAACGGAGCGGGAACATTTATTACGAGCTGAAGCCGTTCATCGTGCCGGGGCAGGAGCCGACCGGCACCACCCATGGCTCCCCCTGGTCCTACGACACCCGGGTACCGCTACTCTGGTTCGGCAGCTCGATCAAGCGTGACGCATACCGCGAAGCGACCAGTATCGCCGACATCGCACCCACGCTCTCGGCGCTCCTCGGTATCGACGCGCCGGTGGGGGCCCAGGGCAGAGTGCTGCGGGAGATGCTGCGCTAGCGGGTCGCCTCGACCACCACGGCGATGCCCTGGCCCACGCCAACGCACATCGTCGCCAGGCCGTAGCGCCCGCCAGTCCGTCTTAGCCCATGCACGAGCGTGGTCAGGATGCGGGCACCGCTGGCGCCGAGCGGATGACCCAGGGCAATCCCACCGCCGTAGATGTTCACCCGCGCAGGGTCTAACCCCAGCTCCCTGATGCACGCGATGGCCTGAGAGGCAAAGGCCTCATTCAGCTCGATCAGATCGAGCTGCTCAACCGTAATCCCAGCCCGCTCCAGAGCCTTTCGCGTCGCCGGGATCGGTCCCAGGCCCATGCAGCTGGGATCGACGCCGGCCACGGCGGTGGCGACGATCCGTGCCAGCGGCTCGAGCTCGAGCTCCTCGAGCATCTCTCCACTGACCACCGAGAGCACCGCGGCGCCGTCGTTGATGCCGCTCGAGGTCCCTGCGGTGACGGTGCCGTTCTTGACGAACGCAGGCTCGAGCGCGGCCAGTGCGTCCAGCGTGAGCCCTGCCCGGGGAGGCTCGTCCTTTGAGATCGTCCTGTTGGCGTGGCCTGGCACCTCCACCGGGACCATCTCGTCGGCGAAGACCCCGGAGCCCACCGCCGCCTGAGCCCGCCGCTGGCTCTCCAAGGCAAACTCATCTTGCTCCCGCCGGCCGATGCGGTAGGTCTGGGCCACACGCTCGGCGGTCTCGCCGAGAGAGATGGTCCAATCAGCCGGCATGCGGGGATTCACGAAGCGCCAGCCCACCGTTGAATCGGCTGCCGCCGGTGGCGAACGGTCCCATGCCCGACCGCTCTTGAGCATGACCAGAGGTGCCCGGGTCATGCTCTCCACGCCCCCGGCCACGAACAGGTTGCCTTCGCCGGCGCGAACCGCGTGAGCTGCCGATGTGACCGCCTGGAGGCCCGAGCCGCAGAGTCGATTCACGGTTTGACCGGGTATCTCGACCGGAAGCCCGGCCAGGAGGGCTGCCATGCGGGCGATGTTCCGATTGTCCTCGCCGGCCTGGTTGGCGCAGCCGAAGATGACATCGTCGATCCGGTGAGCCGGGATTCGCCCCCGTTCGAGCAGCGAGCGGATGACGATGGCAGCAAGATCGTCGGCGCGAACCTCCGCCAGCGCGCCACCGGCCCGGCCGATCGGGGTGCGAACGGCGGCGGTGATGAAGGCGTCACTCACGGCTTCAGGCTCACGTTGATCTTCCTCTCTCAGACGGCTAAGTTGCCGCCCGACAACGATTCAGGACAGGTGGCCGAGTGGCTGAAGGCGCACGCCTGGAAAGCGTGTGTACGTCAAAAGCGTACCGAGGGTTCGAATCCCTCCCTGTCCGTGCGGGCCAACCATTTCGCTCCCTCTGATGTAGCATAAGGGTAGCGCCT
>DASYVW010000433.1:0-4462 GCA_035936675.1 Gemmatimonadales bacterium | reverse complement strand
GAGATGGGGGACGATCACATACGAAAGCAGGTACGTGAGCACGACCGAGACGATCGAGGTGAACCAGACCAGCTGGGTGAGCGGGGACTCGAAGTTGAACCTCCCGGCGTCGGCATACCTGGCCCGGGATATCCGGTTGCTGACCAGATAGGAGAATCCCGACGCGAGCACCATCATCACCCGCATCAGGAAGATCCACACCAGGAGCTGCGCCTGGATGGTGGTGTCGGCCACTGCCAGGACGATGAACGAGATGAGCGCCACCCCGGTGACGCCGTAGGTCTCGAACCCGTCGGCTGTCGGGCCGACCGAGTCACCCGCATTGTCGCCGGTACAGTCGGCGATGACGCCAGGGTTGCGGGCATCGTCTTCCTTGATCTTGAACACGACCTTCATCAGATCCGACCCGATGTCGGCGATCTTGGTGAAGATGCCGCCGGCGATACGGAGTGCGGCCGCGCCGAGCGATTCACCGATGGCGAATCCGAGGAAGCAGGCGCCCGCCACATCGGCCGGGATGAAGAGCAGGATCGCCAGCATGAACAGCAGCTCGACCGAGATGAGCATCATGCCGACGCTCATCCCCGACCGGAGCGGAATCTCGGAGACCGGCCAGGACTTGCCCCGCAATGCGGCAAAGGCGGTTCGGGAGTTCGCCAGGGTGTTGATCCGGATGCCGAACCAGGCGACTCCGTAGCTCCCGCCCATGCCGATGATGCTGAAGAGCAGAATGACGAGAATCTTGGGGAGGTCGAGGCCGGTCAGCAGGAAGTACACCACGATCACGGTGCCGATGAAGCCGAACAGGACCAGCAGCAGCTTGCCCTGCTGCACCATGTAGGCCTTACAGGTCTCGTAGATGAGCTCCGAGATCTCGGCCATGCTGCGGTGCACCGGCAGATTCTTCACGTGGGAATAGCTCAGGAGACCGAACAGCAGACCCAGCACACAGACCACCAGGCCGGAGAGCAGGATCTGGTGACCGGTGAAGCCGAGGAAGTCTCCCTGGTTCAGGTCGGGGAGCCGGAGGTTCACCTCACCACCGGGGCGGTGTGCGCCGGTGCCTTGCGCCGCCTCCTGGGCGGCGAGGGCCGGGAGTACGACCGGGGCGAGTGCCGTGCCGATGAAAAACACCAGCAGCAGCCTGGCGGCAGGTCGGAACACCGTACGGGCAAAAAGCATCGTCAAATTTCTCCTGGGCATCACAGGCATGGGTGCAGTCGCGAGAGAGATCAGTAGGCGCCGATGGGGCGGTGGTCGGGCTCCGCCAAGGTATGGACCAGCGTCAGAAAGCGCTTGGCCACCTTATCCGCCTCGCTCTCGCCGACCTGATTGGTCTCAACGGTGACCAGGGTGTAGTGACCGCCTTCAGCCTGGGCGGTCACCCCAATCCGGCCGATGGTCCCGGCGAACTGCCGGCGGCGGGGCTGTTCCTCGACCGGCGCCATGGTCGCGCCAAAGAAGCGCGCCGCACCGGCGAGAACCTGATCGGGCGGAATGCTGGTCCGGTGGAAGTATTTCATCAGTCCTCGAGGTAGTACTCAATACCGAGATGGGTGATCTGCTGCTCCCCCATCAAATACCGCAGCGTGTTCTTGAGCTTGATCTGTTGAATGAAGAGGTCGTGTTCCGGGTACAGGCCAGGCGCCACCTGCGGGCTCTTGAAGTAAAACGACAGCCACTCCTGGATACCGGTGAGTCCGGCCCGCTGGGAAAGATCGAAGAACAGGGCCAGATCGAGGACCAGCGGGGCGGCCAGGATGGAGTCACGACAGAGGAAATCGACCTTGATCTGCATCGGGTAGCCCAGCCACCCGAAGATGTCGATGTTGTCCCAGCCCTCCTTGTTATCCCCCCGCGGCGGATAGTAGTTGATCCGCACCTTGTGGTAGATCTTGCCGTAGAGCTCGGGGTAGAGCTGCGGCTGGAGAATGTACTCCAGCACTCCCAGCTTCGATTCTTCCTTGGTCTTGAAGCTCTCCGGATCGTCGAGCACCTCGCCATCGCGATTGCCCAGGATGTTGGTCGAATACCAGCCAGCCACGCCCAGCATGCGCGCCTTGAACATCGGCGCCAGCACCGTCTTGATCATGGTCTGGCCGGTTTTGAAATCCTTCCCGCCGATGGGAACGCCTTTGCTCTTGGCGAGCTGCTCCATGGCCGGGAAGTCGCAGGTGAGGTTGGGGGCCCCGTTGGCGAAGGGCACTTTTTCCTGGATGGCGGCGTAGGCGTAGAGCATGGAGGGCGCGATCGTGGGGTCGTTGGCGTCGATCGCCTTCTCGAAGGCCTCGAGGGTCCAGTGGCTCGGCCCCGGGCTGATGAAGATCTCGGTCGAGGCACACCAGACCATCACCAGGCGATTGCACTTGTGCTTTGCCTTGAAGTCACGGATGTCCTTGCGCAGCGCCTCCGCCTGTTCCCGCTTGCTGGTGCCCGGCTTGACGTTCTTTCCCTCGAGCCGCTTCACGTAGTGTTGGTCGAAGACCGCCGGCATGGGCTTGATGCCCTTGAGGAACGTGGCGATGGGCTCGATGTGCTCGTGCCGGTCCAGCACTCCCGCGTGCAGGGCGGCGGCGTAGGCATCGTCCGGGACCGGATCCCAGGCACCGAAGACGAGGTCGTCCAGCGCCGCCAGCGGGACGAACTCCCGAATCAACGGCGCGCGCTTGTCGGTACGCTTGCCCAGCCGGATCGTTCCCAGCTGGGTCACCGACCCGATGGGACGGGCCGCGCCACGGCGAACATTCTCCACGCCGGCGATGAACGTGGTCGCGACCGCCCCCAGACCCACACACAAGACGCCAAGCTTTCCTTGAGCCGGCGCAATCTGCCGGGCGGTTTGTTCTGCCACTGATCATGATCCTTTCGCAAGAGAGTCCAGCGCGGGGCGCTTCACATCCGGCGGGGGTTTCAATTCGGTCTGGAGCCTTACTGCCTCCGCCTGCTTGGCCTCCTCGGTGTCGAGCGCGTTATCCACCAGGCCGGCAAACTGGTGGACATACACAAATCGCTGCACGACGGTGATGATGGAGGCAACGGCGAGGAGGGCGACGATGGCCTCGAGCAGGAGGGCGTGGCGGCCGGCGCCGAAAACCACCGACGCCAGGCCGAGGCCCAGCACTCGTTCGGCCCGCTGCGCGATGCCCACCTTGCAGTCGATCCCAAGCCCTTCCGCCCGCGCGCGCGCGTAGGAGACGAGCACCGAGCCCAGAATGGCGATCATGCAGAGAATGACTGCGGGAGTCCGATAAGCCACATCGGGAGCGGTAAGCAGGAAGGCGCCGATGCCGATGAAGGTGGCACCGTCCCCCACCCTGTCGATGGTGGAGTCGTAGAAGGCGCCGAACCGCGTCACCATGGCGCCGCCGCGGGCGACCTGACCGTCCAGAGTGTCCGCCACGCCGCTCAGAAGAAGCAGCAAGCCGCCGATACGTATATGGCCAGTGGCATACACGACCGCCGAGATAAGCACGAGGCCAGTCCCGATGGTCGTGATGGTGTTCGGCCGCACGCCAGCCCGGATCAGCCGCTCCACCAGCGGATTCACCACGGCGTAAAACGGCTTTTCCAGATCACCCGTCAGCTTCACGCTCGTCTGAATCCTCAGCAGTGGACCAAGCCGGGCTCCACCTCCGGAGACCCGTTGATTGCCGGGCGAAAGAATAACTGCCAGAACCGCTTAGGGCAATCGGAGAAAGCCGGCCCGACCCTATTCCGGATAGACCAGGAACGGCCGCCGCCACTCACGGAACTTGGCCAGCTCCCCGCGCCACCGTTTGGCGATGGTAGTTGCGCCCTCACCCCGCCCCACCGCCTCGCGCAGCTCTGGCCCGCCAGCCAATCGGTCGAATTGGGCGGGACGGAAAGCAAAGTCGGTTGGGTGAACCGCTTGAAGAGTTGCGAGCAGGTGGACGGCCGTGAGGGTCGGATCGTACGCTGCCCGATCGGTCGTCGTCAGGCGGATCCCCGCAACCAGCGTATCAGGATACTTTCCATCGCCCGGGGCGTGGGGGATGAAGGTTATCCCGGTGAATCTCACGCCCGGGGGCGCCCCCTGACGCAGCCGGGCCAGGACCGCAGTCGTGTCGAGCCAAGGAGCGCCGATCTGTTCGAACGCCGCATCGCTTCCCCGGCCAACCGAGAGATTGGTCCCTTCGAATAAGCAGAGGCCCGGATAATGGTAGAGACTCTCCAGCGTGCGTAGATTCAGACTGGGGGGCACGAAGGGTAGACCGGTAGCATCCAGGTCCATCGAGCGGCGCCAACCCTGCACTGGAACGACGTGGAGCTCGGCGCCGAGGTGAAGGACTGAGTTGGCGAGGCGGGCAAGCTCGCCTATAGTCATTCCATGCCGCATGGCGATCGGAAATCTTGCGACCGCCGACGCGGTTACGCTGTCCTGAACATCCCCCTGAACCGCACCTCCAATCGGATTGGGCCGGTCGAGCACGATCGTGGGAAG
>DASYVW010000432.1:0-2020 GCA_035936675.1 Gemmatimonadales bacterium | reverse complement strand
GACCTCCGATCCGGGCATACGGGTAATACTCCGCCGTCACGTGAACGACGGAGACCGGTTGGCCTCCGGCGGTGCGGAGCGGGGGGACTGGGCTCCCCGACTCGCGTGCCGGTTGGTGAAGCGTTGTCATCCTGTATGCTTCAAGCGCTTGGTGGATCGTCGCCTGAGGCGTCCCCCTCGATTGCTGGTGCGTAGTACTCCTGCACGTAGTCGCGTATCATCCGCCGCGCGGTAAATCGGGTGCCCGCCAGACGCAGCGCGTGGCGCATCTTCTCCACCCAGCCGAGGGGAACCCCCTGCGCGTTACGGGTGTAGTAGAGCGGCACGACCTGCTCCTCGAGCAGGCGGTAGAAGTCCTCCGCGTCGGCTGCATCGGCATCGGAGCTCTCCGGGGCTGGGGAGATGGCCCACCCGCTCAGTCCATCGTAGCCCTCCTGCCACCACCCGTCGAGCGTGCTGAGCTGGGGAACACCGTTAAGCGCTGCCTTCATGCCGCTCGTTCCCGAGGCCTCCAGCGGTACCCGGGGAAGATTGAGCCAGAGGTCCACGCCCTGGACCAGCAGATGGGCCAGGTGCATGTCGTAGTCCTCGAGGAACGCGACCCGTCCCTCGAACTCCGGATCCCGGGTAAACTGGTAGACGCTCTGGAGGACTTCCTTGCCTGGGTTGTCCGCGGGATGCGCCTTGCCCGCGAAGATGATTTGAACCGGACGCCAGGGGTCCACCAGCAGGCGGCGGAGCCGGTCGATATCGCGAAAAATCAGATTGGCTCGCTTGTAGGTGGCGAAGCGGCGGCCGAATCCGATGGTGAACGCCATTGGATCGAGCAGGGTTCCAGCACCGACGACCTGGGCAGCCTCCTTGAGCTGCCCCGCAAACCGGCGCCGCGCGTCCTCGCGCACGAATGACGCCAGTGCCAGCTTCTGCCGGCGATGGGCCTCCCACAACTTGGCATGATCGAGCGTGAGCACCTGGTCCCAGAATCCCGGCTCCTCGAGGCGGTTCCCCCACTCCGGGCCGAGATGCTCATCGAGCAGGGCCATGATCGGGCTGGCCATCCAGGTGGCCAGGTGAACGCCGTTCGTCACGTGGCCGATGGGCACTGTCTCCCACGGTCGATTGGGCCACAACTCCCGCCAGAGATTGCGCGATACCTGGCCGTGCCGCCGGGAGACGCCGTTGAGCCTGGACGAGAGCCGCATGGCCACGACGGTCATGTGGAACTGGCCGGGCAACGACGGGTGGTTACCAAGCCCGAACAGCGTGTCGCGGTCAATGCCCATCTCCTCCCAAACCGGTCCAGCGCAGGCCTCGAGCTGGTCCGCGGTGAAGAAGTCGTGCCCGGCAGGAACCGGGGTGTGGGTCGTGAAGACACTCTGCGTGCGGACCTTGCGCACGGCGTCCTGGTATGACGATCCGGCGGCGACCAGCTCCCTGAGCCGCTCGATCAGCATGAATGCGGCGTGCCCCTCATTGGCGTGCCACACGGCCGGATCGATCTGCATGGCCCGAAGCACCCGTACTCCGCCCACCCCCAGGATCCATTCCTGCCTGAGCCGCATCTCTGGACCGCCGGCGTAGAGCTTGTTCATCAGGCCGCGGTCTTCCGGCTGGTTCGCTTCCAGGTTGGTATCGAGCAGGTAGATGGGAACCCGGCCCACCATCATGCGCCAGGCCCGTATATGGACCGGACGCCCGGAGGTCTCGACCGTCGTGAGCCAGGGTTGCCGATTCGGTCCTACCACCGGAACCAGCGGCGTCGAGCTGACGTCATACTCCTCGTCGCTGTCCTCCTGCCACCCGTCGAGGTTCAGCCGCTGGTCAAAGTACCCCTTCCGGTAGAAGATCCCCACGCCCACCATCGGGACGCCGAGATCGCTGGCGGATTTGCAGTGGTCGCCCGCAAGCACGCCCAGGCCCCCGGAGTAAATCGGGACCGAGTTGTGCAGCCCGAACTCGGCGCAGAAGTAGGCGACCGGGCGGCCGTCCAGCTGCGGATAATTGTGCGCGAACCAGGTCT
>DASYVW010000431.1:0-7308 GCA_035936675.1 Gemmatimonadales bacterium | reverse complement strand
GTGGAGAGGAACTTCTCCAGGAGAGCGGTCCGCACCGGCCCGGGGGAGAGCGCGTTGGCGCGGATCCGCTCGCGTGCATGAATGACCGCGATCTCCCTGGTCATGGAGAGTACGGCCCCCTTCGATGCCGTGTAGGCGATCTGCGGCGTGGCCGCCCCCACCGTCGCCACGAAGCTCGCCACGTTGATGATGGAGCCGCCGCCCGCTTCCCGCAGATAGGGAATGCCGGCCCGGCAACAGCGGGCCACACCCTTCACGTTGATGTCGAGCACCAGATCCCAGATCTCGTCTGGAGTGTTCACAACGCCGTCGTCGTCACCCGGCGAGACTCCGGCGTTGTTGTAGAGCACGTTGACCTTGCCGAAGACCTTCCGGGCGCCGGCATAGAGGGCCTCGACCTGTGCGGTGGAGCGGACGTCAGCCGCGATGAAGACCGCCTTGCCGCCACCAGCCTTGATCTCCCCTACGACGCGCTCGCCGGCAGTCGTTTCCATGTCGCTCACCACAACCGCGCAACCTTCGCGAGCAAACAGCCTGGCGGCCTCGGCGCCGAGTCCACCGCCGGAACCGGTGATGACCGCCACCTTGCCTTCGAGACGAGACATTAGGAGTACCTCGGACGCATCACGCCCGCTCAAAATTCCGTTGCAGATCCAGATCCGTCACTCGCCGGTCGTAGACCCCTTGCTCTTGCCGGGCCGTATTCACGTAGTGGTCTACCACCACATCGCCGAAGGCGGCTCGTGCGGCCTTCGAGCCCGCAAACAGCTCGACAGCCTCGTAGAGCGTCATGGGTACCTGGCGCACCGAAGGATCGGCGTAGGCATTGCCGGTGTAGAGTCCCTCGAACTTGAGGCCCTGCTCGATCCCGTGCAGACCGGCCGCGATCGTGGCGGCAAAGGCCAGGTACGGGTTGGCATCGGCGCCGGGAGAGCGGTTCTCCACCCGGATCGCCTTGGCCGAGTGGCCCAGGATCCGGATGCCGCAGGTTCGATTGTCGACGCCCGCCACCAGGCGCGTCGGTGCGAACGAGCCGGCCTGGTACCGGCGGTAGCTGTTTACGTAGGGCGCATAGAATACGCTCAGCTCCCGTCCCAGCTCCAGCTGCCCCGCCGTCCAGGAGGCGAGCTTGGCCGACATGTGGGCCGGTCCCTTCGGCTCCCAGCCCAGGGGCGCGCCGGTCTTCTTGTCCCAGATGGAGCTGTGCACGTGGCAGGAGTTGCCGGCGAAACCGGTGTTCCACTTGGCCATGAAGGTCACCGACATTCCCATCAGCGCGGCCACTTCCTTCACGCCGTGCTTGAAGATGCTGTGCCGGTCGGCCATCTCCACCGGCTCCTCGTGGCCGAGGTTGAGCTCCTCCTGTCCCGGCCCCCATTCGCCCTTCGAGTTCTCCACCTCGAAGCCGAGCGCGTCGAAATACCGGCGCAGCGGCTGCATCAGCTTCTCTTCCTTGGTGGTCTGCAGAATGTGATAGTCCTGGATGTACTTGCCGGAGGTGTCCAGGTCCTGGTAGCGCCGGGCGCCCGCCTGTTCGTAGCTGTCGTTGAATACGTAGAACTCGAGCTCGGATGCAATGCGGATCGTGAGACCCATCTTCTCGGCGCGGCGCACCTGCGCCTGCAGGATCTGACGGGGCGCCATCGGGAGCGGCTGGTGGTCCTTTCCCTCGATGTCGCCCAGGACCATGGCGGTCCGGTGGAGCCACGGAATCAGGACCAGAGTGCCGAGATCGGGGCGGACCATGAAGTCGCCGTAGCCCAGCTCCCACGAGAACGAGCTGTACCCCGGGAGCGGCTCGTTCTCGAGATCGCAGCCGAGGAGGTAGTCGCACCCCTCCCATCCCTCCCGGGCCTGGCTCAGAAAGGTGCGAGCCGTGTAACGCTTCCCGGCCAACCTGCCCTGCTGATCGGGGAACACGGCCAGCACGGTGTCCACGCTGTCGGCCGCCGCCATCTTCTCCAGCTCGGCAAGAGAGATCGTCTTCACGGGGGGAGTACCTCTCTAGTTCGTCTCGAAATAGATGTTCTTCAGCTCGGTATAATGCTCCATCGCATGCATCCCCAGCTCGCGTCCGAGACCCGACTGCTTGAACCCACCAAACGGGCCTTGCAGGTGGACGCTGGACGAGGAGTTGACCGACAAGACCCCGGTGCGCACCGCGCGGGCGACCCGGAGAGCTCGCTTGAGATCGTTGGTCCACAACGATCCTGACAGGCCGTAGATCGAGTCGTTGGCGATGGCGATCGCCTCGGCTTCGGTGTCGAAGGGAATGACGACCACCATCGGCCCGAAGATCTCCTCATCCACGATCCGCATACCGGGCCGGGCATCGGCGAAGATCGCCGGCCGAAGGAAATAGCCGTCGCCCTCGAGCCGCTCCCCGCCACAGACATGGCGCGCGCCCTCCTGCCGGCCCAGGGCGACGTAGCTCTCGGTGCGCTCGCGCTGGCCGGCGGAGATGACGGGCCCCATCTCGGTTTTATCGTCCAGCGGGTTTCCCACCCGCATGGTGGTGGCGACGGCGGCCATCGCCTCGACCAGCTTCGAGTACACCTTGCGCTCGACGATCACCCGGGCCCGGGCGCAGCAGTCCTGGCCCGCGTTGGCGAACACCGAGGCGCAGGCGTGTTTGGCGGCCTCGTCGATGTCCACGTCGGCAAAGATGATGTTGGGCGACTTGCCGCCCAGCTCGAGCGATACCCGCTTGATGGTCTCGGCGGCGGTGGCCATGATCCTGCGGCCGGTCTCGGTCTCACCGGTGAATGCGATCTTGGCAACGTCGGGATGAGCCGACATCTGCTGGCCGATCTTGGCCCCCGGACCGGGGACCACGTTCAGCACCCCCGGCGGAAGCCCCGCCTCGAGGCCCAGCTCGCCCAGGCGGAGCGCGCTGAGCGGCGTCAGGCTGGCCGGCTTGAGGACCACGGTGTTTCCGCAGGCCAGGGCGGGGCCGAGCTTCCAGGTGGCGATGACCATGGGGAAGTTCCAGGGCACGATCAATCCCACCACACCGAGCGGCTGGCGCAGCGTGATATCGAGACCGGCCTTGGCGGTCTGTATCGTTTCCCCAAAGAACTTGTCGGCCGCCCCGGCGTAATAGCGCAGCGTGTCGGCGACGTGGTTCGCCTCCCACCGCGCGTCGCCGATGGGCTTGCCGACGTTGCGGGCCTCGAGCGTCGCCAGCTCCTCCACGTGAGCCCGCACCACGTCCGAAAAGCGAAACAGGATCTCCGCCCGCGCCACGGCGGTCTTGCCCGACCAGTCGGGAAACGCCCGCTTTGCCGCTGCTACCGCCGCGTCCAACTCCCCGGGTCCGGCCGACGCCACCTCGGCCATCGGCCGGCCCAGGGCAGGTTCGGTGACACTGATCGTGCCGGCACCCGCCGGGCGCCGGTCCCCAATGAGCAGAGGCTGCATGCGCCTGCTTAGCCCGCCGCCCCGGGCGCGAACGCCGCCTCGAGTTTGCGAAGCGCGGCCTCGTCGGTCTTGGTGGGACCGACAAAGCCCTTCTTGGCCGACAGCTGCCAATAGAGTGCGAGAACGACGGCGAGCCCGACCATGGTCCACAGCACCAGCTCGTTCGGCGGCAGGCTGAAGATCACCGAGATGATGATCACCCACACGATCGAGATCACGTTGAGCACCGGGCCCCACTTGCCCAGGTTCCAAGGTGCGGTCTCACGGGTGGTGAATTCTCCCTGGCCCCGGCGTTTGTTGCGCCAGTTGAGGTAGATCGGGAACATGTACGCCAGGTAGAGCGTGATGGTGCTGATCGACGTCACCACGAAGAACGCGGCCGCGTAGATGCAGATCAGCACCGCGAGCACGCTGGTGATGACGATCGACCAGACCGGAGTCCGGTACTTCGGGCTCACCTGCTTGATGAGCCCCGAGCCCGGCATCCCGTCGTCGCGGGCGAACGCGTACCACATCCGGGCCATGGAGGTGATCGAGGCCAGTCCGCACAGCCACATGGCCACGCCGATGATGACCGCGATGACGTTGGCGAAGAAGATCGAGAGGTTGTTGTACACGATGTAGAGCACCGGGTAGGCATCCGCCGCGGTCTCGGCCACCTTCCCCTCCGGGATCGACCAGGTCAGCGCCAGCAGCACGATGTACCCCACCACCGCCGACACCGCCACCGACAGGAACACGCCCCAGGCGGAGTTGAGCCGCGCCATGACCGTCTCTTCCGCCACGTGCGCCGACGCGTCGTAACCGGTGTAGGTCCACTGCGCCTGCAGGGTCGCCAGCAGGAAGACCAGCAGGAAGGGCGCCGCGCGGTAGAGCTCCGTCAGGCCCGGGATCAGCGCGAACAGCGGCGACGCGAACTTGAAGTTACCGAACACCAGCGCCGGCTCGGGCGTGCCCTTGCCGAGATCGACCGATGAGGCATCGAGCGGGTTTACCGAGCCTTGGCTCGAGAACATGAAGCTCAGGCTGTTGTGGTGCTGGCCGAGAAAGATCAGGAGTGCCACGATCACGGCGACGCCGATGATGTGCCAGTAGACGCTGAAATCGTTGAGTCTGGCGGTGAGCCGGATGCCCTGGATGTTGATGAGCACCTGGGGAATCATGATCAGCACCATCACGAAGATCTGGAAGTACCAGCTCGTGGTGGACCCGAAGATCGGGACCGCGGCGTCCGCGGGGATGTTGAAGATGCGGGTGATGGCCCCGATGATGTAGATCGAGGCGGCGACGTTGATGCCGGCCGTAATGGTGATCTGGCCGATCATGTTGAGCCACGCGGTGGTCCACGCCCAGCCCCGGCCGCCCAGGCGGTAGGCCCAGAAGTAGAGTCCCCCCGCCGTGGGGTACGCCGACGCCAGCTCCGCCATCGAGGCGGCGACGCAGAGGGTGAGCAGGCTGATCAGCGGCCAGCCGACGGTGTTGATCATGGGCCCGGCGAACTTGAGACCGTAGCCGAAGAGCAGGATGGCACCCGTCAGGATCGAAATAATGGAGAAGGAGATGGCGAAGTTGGAGAATCCGCCCATCTCCCGGAACAGCTGCTGGGCATAGCCCAGCCGGTGCAGGTCTCTCACATCCTGCTGGATCTGCTGTTCCCTGCTCAGGTCGGTCGGGGCCATCGCTCACCTCATGGGGTTGGGGGCGACGTGCGATCGGGAGCGGTCTGGACCCCGCGCCCGGGAAGTCGAGATAGATGGGGAGAGCCTATCAGGGCTGGGAGAATATTCCGCCCGGCAGGCGGGTCGGCAAGGGTGGGTTACGGCGGCCGCCTCCTCGACCGGGGCGAGGAGGCGGCGTTTCCTGCTGGTCTCAGGCAGGCCGATCGACAAGCTGGTCTTTGGGTACCGGGAAATGCGCTCGGGCCCACGTCGCAAGCTTGGTCGGTTGCCTGCCCGCTACTTTGTTGGCGAGCGCGATTTGATCCTCGGAATCGGAACCCAGGTATGTGTGTGCCTGGAAGTAACTGAACGTACCTGCGATCTCGGCGGCCCCAGGGAAGAGAGTAGCGAACACTTCCTTGGGGACTTGTTTGAATGAGAATTGGTGACCCTGTCGATTGAGCGTCTCGACGATTTCGTTGAAGCTCATGAAATCACCGACGAGCGGCAGATACTCGCCGTTGCCTGCCTCATCCGGGTGGGCAAATGCTCCGGCAACGATGTTGCCAAGTTCGGTAATGTCGCCCATGTGAATGCAACGCGCATTGGGATCGAGTGGCAGAGTCCAGCCCAGGGATCCATCTGGCTGCTTTTGCGGAGCAAGAGCGCCAGCAAGGTTCTGATAGTAGAAGGGCGCGATGACGAACGTATGATGCTCAAACCCGGCGTCCTCGACTATCCGATCGATCTTGGCCTTGCCGGTAAAGTGGGGGACGTGGATCTTGCCGTCGCTGATCGCTTCTACATTAGGCAGCGTTGACCAGATAAAGTGTTTGACACCGGCATCCTTGGCAGCGCGTACCACCGCGGTTGCCTGCTTGAGCTCGTCGGCGCCTGTTTCCCAGAAATTGGTGACGAGAAAGACGCCATATGCCCCTTCAAATGCGGCTTTAAGGGTCTCCGGGCGGTCTAAATCTGCTTCGACGACTTCGTCGGCGAGGTCGCGATGCTTGTCTGGATTGCGGCTCAGAGCACGCACCTTGAATTGGCCGGCGGCTTGCAGGGCACGGACCACTGCCCCTCCCTGCTGCCCCGTTGCGCCGATCACGGCGATCACTTGTTCAATGTTGGCTGACATGTCTATGCTCTCTCGCGTAAGGTGGGTTCGGCCGCGAGTCCTTGGCTCAGGACCGGCACGACGCGGGTGCCGATCAGTTCGATGGCTTTCATAAGCTTCTCGTGCGGCAAGGAGGCGGCGTTCATCATGAAGCTGATGCGGGAGATGCCGCCCAGCGCTTCATCGTACCGACCGATCTTTTCGATCACCTGTTCGGCGTCGCCGACCAGCAGGGCGCCTTCCGGCTTGAGCTGATAGTCGAACTGGGCCCGGGTGACGGGCGGCCATCCGCGCTCCTTCCCGACAGTGTTGAAGGCCCGGGCGTAGCCGGGATAGAAGTCCTCGGCGGCCTCTCGCGTCGTCGCGGCGACATAGCCCAGGGCGTGTACCCCGACCTTCAATCGATCGAGTGAGTACCCGGCTCGCCGGCCGGCCTCCCAGTAGAGATCGACGAGGGGCCGGAAGCGCCGGAACTCACCGCCGATGATGGCGACCATCAAGGGAAGTCCCAGTGCGCCGGCGCGAGCGAACGATTGTGGCGTCCCGCCCACCCCCAGCCATATCGGCAACGGATTCTGCACCGGCCTCGGGTAGATGCCCTGGCCGGTCAGGGCGGGCCGGTACTTACCGGACCAGTGGAGCTGCTCGTTCTCCCGGATCTTCAGCAGCAGATCGAGCTTCTCGGCAAAGAGCGAGTCGTAGTCTTTCAGTCGGAAGCCGAACAGCGGAAACGCCTCGATGGACGATCCGCGGCCAACAATCATCTCGGCCCGGCCTTGCGACAGCAGATCGACGGTGGCGAACTCCTGAAACACCCGCACCGGGTCGGCGGCGCTCAGGACGGTGACGGCACTGGTGAGACGGATGCGGTGGGTTCGCGCCGCCGCCGCTCCGAGAATGACGGTAGGGGCAGAATCGAGAAACTCGCGGCGGTGGTGTTCGCCGACTCCAAATACGTCCAACCCGACCCGATCGGCGTGCTCGATCTGTTCGACCAGGTTGCGCACCCGCTCCGACGGGTTGACTGCAAGGCTGGTCTCGTCGAACGCCGCCGCGAAGCTATCAACGCCGATTTGCACGTGTGGTCTCCCTACAAGTCGGGAAGGGCGGGAA
>DASYVW010000430.1:0-3847 GCA_035936675.1 Gemmatimonadales bacterium | reverse complement strand
GGGGCCGTGCGCCTGCCTCGACGAGGATATCCAGTGCTTCCCGGCCGCCGGATGCTTCGAGAACCGTGTATCCCGACTCGCGGAGCGCCCGCACCGCCATTCTCATCACATCGGGCTCGTCCTCGACAAGGAGAACCAGCTCGCCCGAGCCCAGGGTGGGCGGGGGCTCTGCTTCCGGCACCACGGGTTCCTCTGAGGGAATCACCGGGAAATAGATCTTGAAGGTCGTGCCGATCCCCTGCTCCGAGTAGACCCAGACGTATCCATCTGCCTGCTTGACCAGACCGTAGACGGTGGCCAGTCCCAGTCCGGTACCCTGGCCTACCGACTTAGTGGTGAAGAACGGCTCGAACACCCGGCTGAGCGTCTCGCGGCTCATTCCGTGTCCCGTGTCGCCCACGGCGATAAGCACGTACGGACCGGGCTGCACCCGGACGCCCGGCTTGAGCTTGGCGTACTCCCGGGTCAGGGTCACATTGGCGGTCTCGATGGTCAGCATGCCGCCCTGGGGCATGGCATCGCACGCGTTCAAGGCGAGGTTGAGGAGGATCTGTTCCACTTGTCCGGGATCCGCCTTCACCAGATCCAATCCCGCCGCGGTCCGAAGCTGCAGCTCGCATCCATTCGACATGGCGCGCCGGAGCACCGGCTCGAACGCCGTCACCACCTCGGTCAGCTCCAGCACCTTCGGGTGGGCAAACTGGCGGCGGCTGAAGGCGAGCAGCTGGCTGGTGATTCCCGCCGTTCGTTCAGCGGCTTTCCGGATCTGCTCGACATCCTCCCGCACTCGCTCGGCCAGGTCGGACCGGCCGAGAACGAAGTCGGCGAACCCGAGTACCACGGCCATCTGGTTGTTCGTTTCGTGTGCCATACCGCCGGCCAGCCGGCCGACCGCGTCCATCCGTTGCACTTGCCGCAGTTGTTCCTCGACCTGACGATGGTGCGTGACATCGACGCAGGCTCCCGCCATGTAGAGCGGCCGCCCATTGTCGTCCCGGATGACCTCGCCCTGGTCGGTCAACCACTGAACGCTTCCGTCGGGTGAGACGACGCGATACTCCTCGCGATACTGGCCGGCTCCCTCCACGGCGGCGCGAACCGCCTCGGAGACGCGGGTACGATCGTCCGGATGAACCTGATCCAGGAATGCACGGGGGTGTCCCTCGGTGGGACCCTCCGGCGCATTCCAGGGCAAGGGAAACTCCGCATTCCACACTCGCGCGTCTGATTGCAGGTCCCAGCGCCAGGTGGCCATTCGCGCCGCCTGGAGTGCAACCCTGAGCTGCTCCCGGCTCTGCCGGAGGGCCTGGTCGGCCCAGTTTCGTTCGGTGATGTCGCGCTGGGTCCCCCAGGCGCGAGACACCATGCCGTTCTCGACGATGCCTATGAGGTTGTTGAGGAAATATCGATCGCTGCCGTCCCGGGCCCGTTCGTGGGATTCCGCGTCGAGCAGCCGGTACCCACTGCGGACGAAAGCGGCGAGATAGTCGAGGTTCTTGGGATCGGACGGATCGAGCAGCTGGTTCAGTCTGGCTCCGGTGATCTCGCGGGCGGACTCGAAGCCGTACATGCGTGCCATCGCATCGTTACACTCGGCCAGGTAACCAGTCGCCAGAAACCGCCGAACCTGCTCGTCCGCCGGCAGGGTGATCGGTATGGGCTGCTCCAGCTCCGCTCGCCAGACTGCTTCGGCGGTCTGCTCGATGAAGGCGCGGTAGCGCTCCTCACTCTGGCGCAGTGCATGTTCGGCCTGCTGCGACTCCGTCATGTCGACCACGACCGCTCCGACCCCAACGATGCTCCCGTCGTCCCCCCGAACCGGGTAGTAGCTGGCCCGCCAAAAACGCTGATCACCAGGGCCGCCAGGGGTCTCGCCGCTGACCGCGATGTTGACCATGGGCTCCCCGCTCCTCAGGACTTGGCGGAGCATCGGCTCGAGGGTGCCGGCTAGCCGGGGGACAACTTCCCCCAGTCGTTTACCGACGTGCGCCTCGGGGGGCAGGCCATTGATGTCCGCTAAAGCTTTGTTGACCCGGAGAAAGCGCAGGTCGCGATCCCACAATCCGACGCCATTGGGACTGGATTCGAAGAGATGGGCGATGACGCTCTGCAGGCCGTCGTATGGATCAGCGCCCCGCGAGCGCGGGATGCGCCTTCGCTCGCGACGGAGAACCGATAGCCCGGCCATAGCGCAGAGTCCGAGCACAAACGCAGCAATGGCGATTAGGGCCATGAGAAGGCAGGAGTGCTCGGTTGGGGGGTACGGCGCCGCCACAATTCATGGTGGCGGCAGCAGAGCTAGACGGACAGGGTGGGATTCGAACCCACGATACCCGTGAGGGTACACCGGTTTTCGAGACCGGCTCCTTCAGCCACTCGGACACCTGTCCAACTGCGGAAAGATAAGGCTACCGTATACTCAAGAAGAACCGTTTCAGCAGCTCCCCACACTCTTCGGCCATGAGGCCGCCAATGACCTCCGGTCGGTGGTTGGTCCGCGGGTTTCGCAGCAGGTCATACACCGAGCCGGCCATTCCACACCGCGAATCATATGCCCCGAAGACGACCCGGCCCACCTTGGCCAACACGATCGCCCCGGCGCATTGGGCGCACGGCTCGAGTGTGACGTACAGCGTGGCCAGGGGAAGGCGGTCCTCGCCCACCTTCTGCAGGGCCTGCTGCAGAGCCAGCAGCTCGGCGTGAGCCGTGGGATCCCGGCGCTGCACCGTTTCATTATGGGCTTCTGCGAGAATGTCCCCGTCGGCCACGATGACCGCGCCAACGGGGACTTCTTCCCGGACCGAGCCGGCGCGGGCCAGCCGGAGCGCTGCCTGCATCCCGGTGAGGTCACTGGGAGAGGGGGTACCCCTACGCACTGACCATTTCGGGCTCCCTCGCTGCCCGCTCGACCCGCTCGAACCGGAGCTCGTCGCCCTTCCGGTCGACGCGAATGGTATCGCCCTCGTGGAAATTTCCCTCCAGAAGCTCGAGGGCGATGGGATTCTGCAGCCGCCGCTGGATCACCCGCTTGAGCGGGCGAGCCCCGTAGACCGGATCGTAGCCTTCGGCCGCGATGAGTGCCTTTGCCTCCGGGGTCACCTCGATATGGAGATGTCTTTGGGCCAGCATGTGCTCAAGCCGCTCGAGCTGCAGGTCCACGATCCGCACCAGATCTTCGCGGCTGAGCTGGCGGAACACGATGATGTCGTCCACCCGGTTGAGGAACTCGGGCCGGAAGTGATTCCGTAGCTCGTCGCGCACCCGCTCCTCCACCCGCTCCCAACCCTTGGGATCGAGCTGCGCCCCGGCATCGACGATGTACTGACTGCCGAGGTTGGAGGTCATGATGATGACGGAGTTCCGGAAGTCGACCACCCGGCCCTGGCTGTCGGTAAGCCGGCCATCGTCGAGGATCTGGAGCAGGACGTTGAACACATCGGGATGGGCCTTCTCGATCTCGTCGAACAGAATTACGCTGTAGGGCCGCCGCCGTACCGCCTCAGTGAGCTGCCCGCCCTCCTCGTACCCCACGTATCCCGGCGGAGCTCCGATCATCCTGGCCACCGAGTGCTTCTCCATGTACTCCGACATGTCCAGCCGAACCATCGCCCGCTCGTCGTCGAACAGAAACTCGGCCAGCGCCCGAGCGGTCTCCGTCTTTCCTACGCCAGTGGGACCCAGGAAGATGAACGACCCCAGGGGCCGATTCTGATCCTGCAGGCCCGCCCGGCTCCGGCGAACGGCGTGGGCGACCGCGGTGACCGCCGCGTGCTGACCGACCACCCGCTGGCTCAGCTCGTCCTCCAGCTTGGTCAGCCGCTCGCGCTCCGACTCTAGCATCTTGGAG
>DASYVW010000429.1:0-10469 GCA_035936675.1 Gemmatimonadales bacterium | reverse complement strand
AGTCTGTGGATCTCACTCGCAACGGTGGTGCTGGCCGGAGCAATCGGGATCCCGCTCGCGTTCCTCTTCTCCCGCTACGACTTTCCGGGCCGCCGTATCGTGGGTGGCCTGGTTGCACTGCCGGCGGTGCTTCCGCCGCTCGTCGGCGTCCTCGCTTTTCTGTTTCTCTATGGCGAGAGCGGATTCGCCTCCCTCCTGATACAACGACTCTTCCGGCTGGATACACCGCCGTGGCGGCTGCAGGGTCCCGGGGCCATTCTGCTGGTGCACGCCTACTCCATGTACGTCTATTTCTATCTGTTCACCCGCGCGGGACTCGCCGGCCTGGATGCCTCGGTGTTCGAGGCCGCCGCCAGCCTGGGCGCCGGACGCTGGCGCACACTGCGACGAGTGGTGCTGCCGCTGCTGATGCCGGCACTGACTGGTGGCGCCCTTCTCACCTTCATGACCGCGCTCGCGTCCTTCAGCGCGCCCTACATCTTCGGCGGCGGGTTCCGGGTCATGACCACCCAGATCGTCGCTACCCGGCTGAATGGCGATGACCAGCTGGCGATGATCGAGACCGTCTCGCTCACCCTGATCGCTCTCGTGGCGCTCTGGCTGTTGCGGGGGACCGCCGCGTTCGAGAGCTCGGCCGGTGGACGCAAGGGCGTGGCTCCTGCCCTGGTGCCGGTCAAGCGGCCGGCGGTACGTCTGATTGTGGGGGTACTCGGCTGGGGACTGGCTCTGCTCCTTCTGCTGCCACACCTCACCCTGCTGCTGGTCTCCTTCGTGCCGGCAGGCACCTGGACCACCGAGCCGCTGCCGCCCGCGTATACCTGGCGGAACTACCTGACGCTGATCGAGGATCCGGTGCGGGCCAGGCCGCTGCTCAACAGTCTGTGGCTCGCAAGCGCGGCGACCGTGGCCGCGGTCAGTATCGCCGTGGCGGCGGGAGTTCTCTCCGTGCGCCGGCGGGCGAGATTCGGACGGACGATTGAAGCCCTGCTTGCGCTGCCGTGGGCGGTCCCTGGCACCGTCTTCGCGATCGCGCTGGCGACTGCGTTCAGCGTGCACGCGCCCCTGGCGGGCCGGTTCATCCTGGTAGGCACCCTCTGGCTCCTTCCGCTCGCTTACCTCGTAAGGAATCTGCCGATCACCAGCCGCAGCGTTCTCGCCGGCTTCCGCGCGCTCGACCTCTCGCTGGATGAGGCAGCCGCGACGCTGGGCGCCGGGCGTTGGCGAACGCTCCGCCGGGTGACCCTCCCGCTGCTCCGCCCGGCAATCGTGGCTGGAGCCAGCCTGGCCTTCGTGACCGCGTTTGGGGACTTCGTGACGTCGATCATGCTCTATACCTACGATACCCGGCCGATCTCGCTCGAGATTCTGTCCAGTCTCCGGCAGTCCGACGTTGGCGTGGCCGCGGCCTACGGCGTGGTCCTGATGGCCATCAGCGCCGCAGTATTCGCGCTCGGCGCCGACCGGGGAGGGACCGGATGAAGCGGAACTCCGCCGATTCCCGCAACCAGTTCCGCCGCCTCGCGGTCCTCATCGCGGTGAACTTCGTGGACATGATCGGGTTCATGATCGTGCTTCCGCTCCTGCCGTTCTACGCGCTCAAGCTCCAGGCAACGCCGGAGACGATCGGCCGCCTGATCGCGTCATTCTCTATTGCCCAGCTGCTGGCGGCGCCGATCTGGGGACGGGTATCGGATCGGTACGGTCGGCGGCCCGCGCTCCTGATCGGACTCAGCGCATCCGCGATGGCCTACGTGGTCTTCGGGCTGGCGACCAGCGTCTGGCTGCTCTTTCTCTCCCGCCTGGTCCAGGGGGCCGGCGGGGGCACGACCGGCGTGGCGCAGGCCTACGTGGCCGACACAGTCGAGCCGGCCGATCGTGCGCGTGCCCTGGGCTGGCTCTCCGCGGCGACGTCGGCCGGTGTCATGGTCGGGCCGGCGATCGGTTCCTTCGCCGCCCATTTCGGCCAGGCCGCGCCCGGAATGATTGCGGCGGCGCTCTGCCTCATCAACGTTTTCTTTGCCTGGAAATGGCTGCCGGAATCACACAAGGAGCCGGCCCCGGTTTCCACGAAGGCCCGCAAGCCGATCTGGCATCCCGCCTGGATGGCGCTGCGCCACCCGACCACGGCGATCGGACGGCTGCTCTGGATCTACGGCGTGGGAATGCTCGCGTTTGCTTCGATGACCTCGGTGCTCGCTCTCTATCTGGGTGCCGAGTTCTCGATCAATGAGACCACCATTGGATACGTCTTTCTCTACGTCGGGGTGCTCTCCTTTGTGATGCGCAGCCTGCTGCTCGGTCCTATCGTAGACCGGATCGGGGAGACCTGGGCCATGCGGATCGGTACCGTGCTCCTCGTGGTCGGCCTTGCATTGTACCCGCTGCCCCGCGATCTCTGGACACTCGCCCTGATCATTCCTTTGGTGCCGATCGGTACGGCTCTCCTGTTCCCGGCTACGACTTCGCTCATGTCACGGTATTCGGACCCGGGGGAGCTGGGCACCACGATGGGGGTGGCGCAGACGTTCGCCGGGCTGGCCAGGGTGATGGCCCCTGTTCTTGCCACGATCGCCTTCCAGCGCCTGGGACACGGCTGGCCGTTCTATGGCGCAGGGATACTGGTGGGGCTGGTGGGCATCATGGCGTTTCAGGTCGAGGTGCAACCCAGAGTCGCCAGACGGGCGGCAGAAGGAGCGGAAGCCTGATGAGCGAGGACGACCGGATCGGCCGGCTCGAGGAGCGGGTTGCAAGGCTGGAAGAGTTGGCGGGGACGCGGGGAAGCGGGGAAACGGCGAAGGAGCGAACCAAGCCTGTCACGTCCTCCGGGCTGAAACCTCCTGGCATTGTTGCTTCCCCGCCTCCCCGCCTCCCCGCGTCCCCGCTTTCGTCCGAGCAATGGATCGGCCAGCGAGTTCTCCTCGCCATCGGCGTCGTCGCCCTCATCCTCGCCGCCGGATACCTGCTGCGTCTCTCGTTCGACCGCGGCTGGATCTCACCCATCATGCGTTGCCTCGGCGGGGTCTGCGCCGGTGTGATTGTCGGTGCGGTCGGCTGGCGGCTTCAGCCCCGTTACCGCACCTACGGCGCAGCGTTGATCGGCTGCGGCGCGGCGATCATCTATCTCAGTGTCTGGGCGGCAGCCCGGCTCTACGAGGTGCTTCCGCCCACGACCGGCATTCTGGGACTCGCGATGGTGTCGGTCGCCCTCGCGATGATTGCGTTTGCCATTGACGTCGAGGCCCTCGGCACCACCGCGGCGCTGGGCGCGTTCTTCGCACCGCTGCTCCTGGGCCGCAACTCCGCTAACGCGGACCTGCTCCTGATGTATCTCGCCTCGATGGCGGCGGGACTCGGACTGGTCGCGGCGCGGCGGCGCTGGCGGCTCACGATGTTCGTTGTCGCCGTGAGCTTCTTCGGTGTGGCGTATTCCGGGGCCGCCGACCGCGGCACGCCCTGGGCCGTACTGCTCTACGGCGTGCTTGGCGGAACTGCTGGAATCCACGTCGGTCTCCGGGAACGCTGGTGGGAGACCCGGCTGCTCTCATTCTCGGGTGGCTGGACGTTCGTCGCCGCGGCGAGCGACCGTCTGCACCATCCGTGGGCGATCCTCCTGGCAGGGCTGGTGCTGGCTGCGCCGGTGTGGTGGTACGCACTGAACTCCAGCCGGATCCTCCCGGTCCAGCTTCCGACTGGATCGGTCGCGCCGGGTTGGTCGCTGGGCGAGGCGCTGTACTTCTTTCTGACCCCGGTCCTTCTGGGTTGGGCGGTTCGTGGCCTTGACCCGGGCTGGTTCGACGCCAAGCCCGGCGCTGTCCCACTGCTGGTTGCGCTGCCATACCTCGTCGCCGGGTATCAACGACCCCGACCGGCCTTTGCCCTCGTTGGCGCGGCGGCAGCCGGCCTTGCCGCCTGGCAGCACTGGGATGGCGTTGGGCGGGTCTGGGCTCTCCTCGCCCTGGTGCTCCTCTGGGCGGCGCTCGACCATCTGTTCACCCGCGAGGACGGACGCTGGTTTGCCCTGGGCACTCTCTGGGCGGCGCTTGATCAGCTCTTTACTGGGGCGCTCGCTGGACGCACCGCCGCGGATTCGGCTTTTGTGGGAGCGTGGGCGTTGGCATTGTGGGCGACGGTGGCCGTGACTGTAGCGCTCGCGGCCGGCCTCTGGCGCCGCGTCGGCGAGGGGAGCGCTCCTCCGCTCATCAGGGGCGGGCTCTGGGCTCTCGGTGGGGCCATGGTGCTCTTCGGGGCGACCGGAGAGATCCAGCGCTACTTCGTGTTGAAGACGCTTTCCGTTCAGACTGCGAGCCTCGCGTCGGGGCTGGCCGTCAGTGCCTGGTGGCTGGTGTTCGCGGCCGCGCTGGTCGTCGTCGGGTTCCGCCGCGCCCTCAAGCCGGTCCGGGTCGCCGGACTCGGCGTAGCAGGGCTCGCGGTGGTCAAGGTTCTCCTGTTCGACCTTTCCTCGCTCGACGCTCTCTATCGGGTCGGCTCCGTCTTCATTCTCGGTCTGGTTTTCCTCCTGCTCGCCTACCTCTACCACCGCCAGGGCAGGATGGCGGGCGGGGAGCGCGGGGAGGGCGTCACCTGACAGACCTTTCCCGCCGCTCGTTCGCCGAGTCGATCGCCGTGACTGTGCTGGCACCCCTGATCGGCGCGCGTCCAGAGTCGATTCGCCTGGCCAAGTGGGACACGACGCTCCCGCTGGGCGCGGTCGGGGAGCCGGGTGCGCTCGCCAAGGCACTGACCGAGGTGATTCGGGCCCTGTACGGCTCGAGGCTCTCCCCGAAAGACCTGAGCACCATTGCGCAGCAGATTCAGAACGGGCTGGAGCGAGTGGACCAGCTCAAGAAGGTGAATCTGGCCAACGGCGACGAGCCTGATTTCGTTTTCACGCCCAGCCGGCCACCGCTCGGGCCTCATGACTGATCTCACTTTTCTTTCCGTTCCCGAACTGGGCGTGCTTCTTCGATCGCGCCAGGTATCCTCGGTGGAGCTGGCCCGCCACTTTCTCGATCGGCTCGAGCGGCTCGGTCCCGCCTACAATGCGGTGGTCACGGTCATGCGCGAGTCAGCCATCGCCGAGGCGCAGGAGCGGGACCGCGAGCTGGCGGCGGGAAGGGCTCGAGGGATCCTCCACGGGATCCCTTGTGGGGTGAAGGACCTGCTGGCAACCGACGGGGCACCGACCACCTGGGGCGCAACGCCGTACCGCAATCAATTGCTCAAGGGCGACGCTACCGTGGTCCGGCGGCTTCGCTCGGCCGGCGCGGTGCTCTGCGCCAAGCTCGCGATGGTCGAGCTCGCTGGCGGGATGGGGTACAACCAGGCGTTTGCCAGCTTTACCGGCCCGGGAAAGACGCCCTGGGACCCGTCACGCTGGTCGGGCGGGTCCTCCAGCGGACCCGGATCGGCTGTTGGAGCAGGCCTGGTGCCCTTCGCGATCGGCTCGGAGACGTGGGGCTCGATCCAGTTTCCCGCGGCCTTCTGTGGGGTAAGCGGTCTCCGGCCTACCTACGGCAGGGTGAGCCGGCACGGCGCCATGGCGTTGAGCTGGACCATGGACAAGCTGGGACCTCTGGCGCGAACCGCCGAGGACTGCGGGCTGGTTCTCGAGGCAATCGCGGGGCCAGACCCTCAGGACCCCACCACCATCCCGCAGGAGTTTGCGGCACCACGCTCTGCCCGCCTGAGGCGGCGGTATCGCCTCGGGATCCTCCGCGGCACGCGGGAAAAGGTTCAGCCCGAGGTGCTGCGAAACTTCGAGGCGTCGATCTCAGTGTTGCGACAGGTCGCCGATGTGGTCGAGGATCTCGAGCTCCCCGACCTGCCGTACGATGCCGCTGCGAGCATCATCATCGATGCCGAAGCCGCAAGCGTGTTCGAGTCGCTGTTCGAGACCGGCCGGATAACCGAGCTCTCCGCGCCGGAAGATCGCCTGGGTGGCTACGCAGGGCAGGTGGTGCTGGCGAAGGACTATCTTAGGGCACTCCGGGTGCGGCGGCCCGCTTCGGTGGCGCTGGCCAAGCTCTTGAGCCAGGTGGATGCGATCGCTGCGCCATCTCTGCCGACCATCGCATGGCCGCTCGACGCCTCATTCGACAAGGTGTACCCGAATTATCCCGGCGGGACCAACATCAGCGGCGCGGCCAACCTGTGCGGGGTGCCCGGCCTCTTCCTCATGAATGGCACCGGAGAAGCGGGCCTGCCGACCAGCCTGCAACTCACTGGTGGGGCGCTGGGCGAAGCCGCACTGCTTGCGATCGGTATGGCCTATCAGGAGCGCACGGATTTTCACCGGCTGCGGCCGCCGGGATTGTGACTCGCGGCTGGCCCACGTTATATCTGGGAACCATGTCCTTGATTCAGAATCAGGAGTCGCAGTGACTGTGTCCGTTCTGCCCCCCTCTCCCTCCGCGTTCGCCAAGGCGAGCTGGGATGACGTCGCGCCCTACTTCGACGATCTTGCCGCCCGCCCGCTCGAGCCTTCCACCATCGACGCGTGGCTGGGCGAGTGGTCCCGGCTCGAGGAGCTGGTCAGCGAGGCGGCCTCCCGGGCCATGATCGCGTATACCATCGACACGAGCGATCGGGAGAAGGAAGCCGATCACCTTCGGTTCTCCACCGAGGTTCTGCCCAGGATGGAGGAGCGCAGCGTCGAGCTGGCCCGCAGGCTGGTGGAGTCCGGTCACTCGACGCCGGAGCTGGCCACGACGCTGGCCCGTTTCCGCACCCAGATCGAGATCTTTCGGGACGAGAACGTTCCGATCTTTGCCGAGTTGGAGGAGCATAGCGCCCGGTATCAGCGCATCACCGGATCGATCATGGTGGAATGGGAGGGCGTGGAGCTGCCGCTACCTCACCTCCAGCCTTATCTCAAGAGTCCCGATCGGGCGGTCCGGGAGCGCGCGTTCCGTGCGGCCAGCCTGCCATACGTCCAACGCAGAGATGAGCTGGCCACGCTCTTCGACCGCATGTATCAGCTCAGGATGCGGGCGGCCCGGAACGCCGGCTTCGCCAACTTCCGGGACTACATCTTCCCCGCCAAGTTCCGTTTCGACTACACCCCGGCTGATTGCGAGCGATTTCACGAGGCCGTCGAGCAAACCGTGACCCCCGCGGTGGAGCGGGTCATGGAAGCCCGCCGCAAGCGCCTGGGCCTCGACGTGCTCCGTCCCTGGGATCTCGCGGTGGATCCTTACCGCGAGAAGCCGCTGCGCCCATTCAGCGATGCGTCCGAGCTGGCGGGAAAGGCCCAACGGGTCTTCGAGCGGATCGACCCGCTGCTGGGCCGCGAGTTCCAGACCATGATCGATGAAGGGCTGCTCGATCTGGAGAGCCGGAAGGGCAAGGCGCCTGGAGGCTACTGCGAGACGCTGCACTTCCACGGCAGGCCCTTCATCTTCATGAATGCCGTGGGACTGGTGGAAGACGTCATGACCCTGCTGCATGAAGCCGGTCACGCCTTCCACGCCTTTGCCGCGCACCGGCTGCCTCTGATCTGGCAGCGTCATCCCGGCTCAGAGGCGGCCGAGCTGGCCTCGATGTCCATGGAGCTGCTCGCCACGCCCCATTTGACCCAGCCGGTCGGCTACTTCACTGCTCAAGACGCGCGGAGTGCCTGGCTGGAACATCTGGAAGACATACTGCTCAGTCTGGTTCACATCGCGTCGGTCGATGCATTCCAGACCTGGATCTACACCAGCGGGCAGGGCGGCAACGCGGACGCGCGCGACGCGGCCTGGCTCCGGATCCGCGGCCGCTTCGAGCGCGGTGTGGATTGGAGCGGGCTCGAGCGGGAGCGGGTGGCCCGCTGGCATCGCCAGCTCCATATCTTCATGTATCCGTTCTACTACATCGAATACGGAATCGCGCAGCTCGGGGCAGTTCAGGTCTGGCGCAACAGCCTGGAAAATCCGGTTCAGGCCGTAGCGCGGTACCGAGAGGCGCTCTCGCTCGGCGCGGTCCAGACCCTTCCCGAGATCTATCGGACCGCGGGCGCCCGTCTCACCTTCGATGTGGACTCGATTGCGGAACTGGTCCAACTGGTGGAACGCCACATCGACCGGGCCCGCTCGGAGCTCCGCAGTTGATTCCCGCCGTCATACTGACAAGATTCCAGCCGCTTCATCCCTAGTCGGGTGCCTGCCGGGCTTCCCGGGACCTTTGTGGAGATACTGGATGGCCAAAGAAGAAGGCATTGAAATGGAAGGGGTGGTGACGGAGGTGCTACCCGACCGGAATTATCGAGTCATGCTGGAAAACGGTCACGAGATCCTGGCCTACGCGGCCGGGAAGATGAGCAAATTCAAGATTCGCGTGTTGGAGGGCGACAGGGTCAGCGTGGTGCTCTCGCCGTATGATCTCACGCGTGGGCGGGTTATTTACCGGCACAAATGACATGGCGCGAAGACGCAAACAAAAAGGGCCGCTCAACTGAGCGGCCCTTTTGCTGAGGCCCACCAAGAGGTGGGCCCTAGTTATTTCACCTTGGTGACGTTCTCGGCGGCGGGGCCCTTCGCACCCTGCACGATGTCGAACTCAACCCGGTCACCCTCGGCAAGGCTGCGGAAGCCTTCCGCCTTGATGGCGGTGTGGTGGACAAAGCAATCCTTGTCACCGTTCTCCGGGGTGATGAAACCAAAGCCCTTCGCGTCGTTGAACCACTTCACCGTGCCGATGGTGCGAGCCATGTTGCCTACTCCAGGTTTGTTGGACTGCGCCGGTGCCGGCAAAGTCCGGGCACCGAGTTTTTATGAGCGCAGGCCTGTCCCGCGTCATAAAAAATGAAAAGACCCGTGGACAATCCACCTGGGTCTCTGAATCCCTACTAACTCAGTCGGTCAAACGTTCTCTTGGGGGATGCATCGCGCCGACTAATTTGTAGAGGGACCGAATTTAGTCAAGGGGGGAGCCGCGGAGCCAGCGTGCCGCGGCACGAGCCCAGTCGGCCACCGGCTCCCGACCGGCGGGGCCGGCCGCGTGGTTCACCGCCTGGAGAAACTCGGCCGCGGACGAATAGCGTTCTTCCACGTCCGCGCTGAGTGCGCGATCGAGGACCTGTTCCAGCGCCTCGCTCACGTCGTCCCGCCGCCCCCGGGAAGTGGGAAACTGATTGGTGGTTTGTTGCGCGAGCACCTGCTCGACCGTTCTTCCCGGAAAGGGCGGCGTGCCGAGCAAGGCGTAGTACGCTACTGCCGCCAAACTGTACAGGTCCGAGCGCTGGTCCACCCGCTCACCCAGCAACTGCTCGGGACTGGCGAATTGAGGGGTACCGCTCTGGCTGCTGGCCCCGGAGTATTTCCCCCGGATCGCCAGGGCAAGGCCGAAATCGGTGATCTGGAGACTCCCGGTCAGGTCGAACAGCATGTTCTCCGGCTTGATGTCGCGGTGCACCAGCCCGGAGCCATGCGCGTGGGCCAGGGCGGAGAGCGCCTCTCGCAACAGTCGCAGCACGCGGTCGAGCGGCAGCGGCCCTTCGCGTTCCACCAGCTGAGCCAGGCTCGGGCCCTCGATCAACTCCATGGTGTACCACAGGAGTCCCGATCGGCCTCCGATATCGTAGATGTTCACAATATTGGGATGGCTCAGACCTGCCGCGTGCTGGGCCTCCCGGCGGAAGCGCTCCACCACTTCCGGATCCCGGGTCAGCAAAGGCTGGAGAACCTTGAGCGCCACCTCCCGCTCGAGGTGCAGGTCGCGCACCCGATACACCCGGCCGAAGCCGCCGGTTCCCAGCAGGCCGAGCAGCTCGTAGTCATCGCCCAACGCCCTGCGGAGCCGCTTCTCCCAGCGGGCCTTGTCCTCGACGTCCGCCAGAGGCCCCTGGCCAACCGGGACCAGCGGCGTCTCGAAGTTGCCCGCGTCCGAGGCGAAGTCCTCCAGCATCTCGGCAGCGGTGAGATACCGCTCGTCCGGGTCGGGCTGCATCGCCCTCATGAGGATACGCTCGATGGCGCGGGGGCAGGCCGGCCTCAGCTCCGTTGGCCGCCGCAGCTGGCTGGGATCGAGCGGCGGCGCCTGGCCGGTAATGGCGACGTAGAGTACAGCGCCGGCTGTGTAGACGTCGCTCGTGGCATCACCCGCGGCCCCCTCTCGGATCTCCGGCGCCATGTAGGCCGGCTCGGGCGGTAGGGTGCCGAGCGGGATGGCTGAAAGGGCATAGCTGCAGAAGCGGAGATCGGTCACTGTCCCTCTGTCTGCGGTACTCAGCAGCAGCGAGGCAGGTACCACCCGGCGAACGATGATGACATGGGCGTGGGCATGCTCCAGAGCGCCCAGAAGGTCGCGAGCCAGCGTGTGCACCACGGGGATCGGCCGGGGCC
Organism: Gemmatimonadales bacterium; assembly: GCA_035936675.1. GTDB lineage: Bacteria > Gemmatimonadota > Gemmatimonadetes > Gemmatimonadales > GWC2-71-9 > CAVVWJ01. The sequence continues at coordinate 150 of DASYVW010000429.1, read as the reverse complement.
CGCGGCGGAGCGCATCCTGGAGACTCTCCCCCTCGATCCAGTTGCCGACCCGATACGCCAGATCGGCCAGCACACCGGCGTCGTACACGTGCCGGATGGCGGGGTGGTCCAGCCGGCCGAGTGCCTCCGCCTCTCGGAGGAACCAGCCTC
>DASYVW010000428.1:0-4481 GCA_035936675.1 Gemmatimonadales bacterium | reverse complement strand
CACCGGTATACGGGGTCCAGACCGCAAGGTTCCGTCCGGCTACCCGGACGTCCATGCTGCTGAGACCGAGGCCGCGGCTCACGAATCCCCCGGTGAAAGTGTAGCCCACCGAGACTTCGCGCAGCTTCACAAAGCTGCCGCTCTCGTAAAATGGCTGTCCCAGGAAGGTGAAAGTGCTGTAGTAGTTCTGGAACCAGTTCTGGTCCAGCACCGCGGCGGTCCCCACACCTGGTCCGGCCACCGCCCCGGCCATGAAGTCCTGACCGAAGACCACAGACTTACCACGCAGGTCGCCGGATTCCTTGGACGTGCCGATGGCGTTGAGCGCGCCCCGGGTGCCGTTATAGACCACCCCGCCGTGGCGAATGTCGAGCAGGCCCGACACCGAGATCTTCCCGAAGCGCACGCCGCTGCGGATAGAGCCGGTCCACTTCGGATTTGGGTCGCCGAGGATACGGCTGTCGGGCTCGAGCAGTGGATAGCCCGCGCCCGCCCCGGCGTCGCCGCCGGTGTTGGCGTAGGTGCCGTCGTTGATGAAGAGCGCATGCTGGCTATTGGCCGCCGCCCCGCAGAGGTCGTCCACGTTCACCTCGGTAGAGGTGGCGTCCAGGACGGTGATGCCCCGGCCGCAGCGGACATAGTCGTAGTCGCGGAAGGCACCGACCGGCTGTCCCACCTCGGCCGTCGAAATTGCGAAACCGCCGACCCCGCCGTAGTTGATAAACTGGGCTCCGGCCAGACTGATGACCCTATTCCGATTGGTCCCGAAGAGAAAGCCTAGATCCCAGGAGAAGTCGCGCCTGGTGATCGGGCGGATGTTGAGCGACCACTCGGTGCCGGCGTTGCGGATCTCGGCGCCATTGGTGGCGGCGTTGACGAACCCGGTGCTGGCGGCCACCGGGAGCGTCAGGATGATGTCCTTGGACTTGCGATGGTACCAGGTGAAGCTGAGGTCGGCGACATCGTGGAACAGGCCGAGGTCGGCACCGAGCTCGAGCTCCCGGGTGCGCTCCGGCTTGAGTTGGGTGGCGCGGGTGGTGTCGCTGAAGAGGCCTCCGAACCCATTCTGGGATGCCGTCAGGTTTCCGCCCCAGCCGTCCTGGAAGCTGCCGCCACTGAGGAAGGTGAACACGGTCAGGTATGGGTTCGGCTGGGTGCCCACCTCGCCGTACGCCGCGCGCAGCTTGCCGTAGGTCAGGTTCCTCCCGAAGTCCCCGGTCTGCTTGGTGAATTCCCAGGCGGCACTGGCGCTAGGGTACCAGCTGCGCAGATTGTCCCGCGCGAAGGTCGAGGCGCCGTCATACCGCAGTCCGGCCTTGAGGAAGAGCTGGTCCGAGATGTCGAGGGTGCCCTGCCCGAAGTATCCCTCGATCCGGACCTTGGTCTCGTTGTCGATCGGTGGCAACTGGCTCGCGGTGTTGGTCAGGCTGAACGGCTCGGGCGCCAGCAGGGCGTTACCGACGCCGCCGATCTGGCGCAGGCTCCGGGTGTTGAGATTTTGACCCAGCGTGAGAGAGCCGCCGAGGCTGGGGCCCAGCTTGTAGGTGGCCGTGCCCGTCAGGTTGTGGTCCACCTGCTGAGTCACCAGGTTGACCTTGACCACCTGGCCTAAGGGATCGGGAATGTTGGACGACGTCTGCGGTTGCCCCTGCAGCCGATCATCCCCGGAGTAATCGACGCCCAGCGTGTAGTTGAACCGGAGCCATGCCAGAGGCACATACTCCAGGCTCACGTTGCCGAACACCCGATCGGCAATGGCAGTGCTGACGGGCACATTCGCGGTGAAGAACGGGTTGTCGTACCCGCGGCTCGTACCGAAGGACGACGCCGAGGGATTGGGGAAGCGGTAGGAGCGGTGCATTCCCGTCGTGGGGTCCAGGTAGACCCGGTTATCGAATTCGGGCGGGCTACGCCATGCTCCCAACAGCACACCGCTGAAGTTGCTACCCTTCTGAATGAACCGGCCGTCGGTGTTGGAGTATGCGACATTGCCACCGATGGTGAAGTTGTCCCTCACTCGGTGGGAGCCTTTGAGGCGGAACGAGTAGCGCTTGTAGGCATTCTCCGGTCCCACGAAGGTCCCGTTCTGATTGGTGTACGACCCCGACAGGTAGAACAACGTGCGGTCGTTGCCCCCCGAGATGGTAAGGTTGTTGTCCGTCATGACCCCGGTGCGAAACATCTCGCCGGTGTGATCGAAGGTCGGGGTGCCGGGGGCGAGGGCCGGTCCCCAACTGTCCCCTGACCCCTCACAATCGATCACGCCTCCAGGCACGCACGGGTCGGCGGTCGGAACCCCCAGGGCGTCCGCATCACCATGCCCGTAGGTGTTCTGGAGCGCTGGAAACCGGTGTACGTCGTTCAGCGAGAGCGACGAACTGAGCGAATAGGACGTGGCACCGGGGTGGCCGCGCTTCGTCGTGATGAGGATGACGCCCTGGCCCGCCCGAGCACCGTAAATCGAGCCGGCGGCGGCGCCCTTCAGGATCTCGACCGACTCGATGTCGGCGGGATTGAGGTCTGAAGCCCGATTGGGCGAGGAGGTGCCCTGCTGGCCACCGAACCCGGTCCCGTCGAACGTCGTGGTGGTCACCGTGGAGTTGTCGATCGGCAACCCGTCGACCACGAATAGGGGCTCCCCGGTGCTGCCCAACGTATTCGCGCCACGTATGCGAATCGAGGACGACGCACCGGGGTCCCCTGACGTGGAGGTCACCTCGACGTTAGGCGCCTTCGCCGAAAGGGCGGTGACGATATTGTTCTCGTTGCTCCGGGTGATGAGCGACGAGTCTACGCTATTCCGCACGCTCCCGAGTTTCTCCACCTCCGAGACTGTCCCGGCACCGGTGACCACGAGCTCACCGAGCTGGAGTGGGTTAGCGGCGAGACCGAAATCCTGGGTGTTGGGCCCCTCGGTGAGGGCGACCTGAACAGTTTGGGGCTTGAAGCCGATGGCCCGCGCCGTGACGGTAACGGTCTGACCCTGGGCTTGGACGCCCGGAATCAGGAGTCCGTAGCTTCCGTCCGACCTGGATGTGGTACCAATTCCGAGCGCGGGGAGGGCCACGGTTGCGCCACCCACCGGCGTACCGTCATCGCGGTTGACGTGACCGGTCAGAGTGGTCGGCTGTTGTGCGGCACCTGAGCCGGCGAGACTCAAGAGAGCCGCGACTGTGATGAGCACCTGACGAGAGTTGAGCACGAGGCGTCCTCCATACCGGCGGGGAGCGTGCCAGGTCCTGCTAGCGGGCAGTTGTACGAGAAGCCGGATGTGTCACAGGGAATGCGGGTGGCCCGAACGGTCTGGGCGCTCTGGCAGGAGATTCTACGGTCCGTATCAAGGGGCGTCAATAGACATAGCTACCATGCTCCGGTCCCGATCGTATCTTGAACGCGTAGCACCGTTTCACTCCGCAGCGTGACCGAAGGCGGCGCTGCTGGAAGGAAAGTCGATACTATGCTCATCGTTCGCATCGCACTCGCCTGTTCTGTAGGGCTGGCCCTGACTCCCGGCTGTGGCGTGCTCTCCTCGCGGCACCCGACCTCCTCCGATTCCGCGGCACCGACCAAGGTCCTGGTGGAGGTGGAGAGCCATAGCTGGAGCGACATCACCGTGTATCTGCTCGCTGGAGGATTACCTCAGCGCCTGGGGATGGTGTCGGCGCTGAGCAGTGCGACCTTTGACTTTCCGTCCCACGCGCTGAACACGAGCGGCGGCGTGCGACTGCGGGCTCTTCCCGTGGCGGGGAAGCCGTTCACCACTGAGACTATTCTGGTGTATCCGGGGCAGGTGATCAGCTGGACACTGGAGAACCATCTCGATGCCTCGAGTTTTTCCGTGTACTGACCCGCCGCATATCCTTTTTTCCTATTGACACCCTCCCGGTTTGGCCGCACGTTTGCGCAGGCCGTCGGCCGTGACCGGTTTCCATCCTCCAGTCGATCTGCATCTCGCCACGCCTTCTCCGTGGCTTTCACATGGCTGATGCTCGGGCCGAGGGTCAACCCTAAGGGGGTCCTATGAGGCGAGCTGTTGTCCGGATGATCGTGGGCCTGGTGCTGACTCTACCCGCTCCACTCCTGGCACAGGGCGGGGCCATCCGTGGCAGTGTGGCCGACAGCAGCGGCACACCACTTCCCAACGCATCGATCACCGTGGAGGGTACCAACCTCCGTACCACGAGCGGCAGTCAGGGGGATTACGAGCTCCGGGGTGTGCCGGCCGGCCGGCAGACGGTGCGGGCCCGCCTCATCGGCTACCTGGCCGCGAGCGCGCCGGTGACGGTGGTGGCGGGAGACGCAGCGCGCCAGGACTTCAGACTCGGCCGGAGCGCCGTGCAGCTGGCGCCGATCGACGTCGTGATCGGGTCACGTGCGCGGCACACTGCTTCCGAGGAGTTGGCAGTTCCGGTTGACGTATTCCCTGCCGAAGTGCTGCAACAGCAGGGAACCATGGAGACCAGTCAGATCCTCCAGGCCGT
>DASYVW010000427.1:0-5067 GCA_035936675.1 Gemmatimonadales bacterium | reverse complement strand
CATGCTGGAGATCAGCTCCTCGGTCTGTCCCGGAGCAAACACGCCCCCCTGCTGTCCGGCAAACCAGGAGCCGGTGATGCGCTGCACCGCCGAGAGCGCCTGCCCGAAGCTCGGCAGGTCGGCCTCGACCAGGGCAGGTAGCAGTTGCATCAGCACAAGATGCGACACCCGCTCGACCTCGCGGTCCGGCGGCGAGGGGAGCTCCTCGAATGCCTTGGCCTCGGCGTCACCGCTGAGACCGGTTCGGCCTGAAGGCACCGCCACCACACAGTGCCACGTGTCCGGGATCGGGAAACGCGCCAGCAAAGGTGCGAGCTCTTCGGTACCCGGCTTCCGGCCACCTTCCACGATGAACCCGCCGAGCGCAAAGGTCCATGTCCCGATGGCGGAGCGTTTACCCCGCGCCGTGGCTTGGGCAAGCTCGACCGGATTGGTCGCCAACCCGTACAGCTCGGCCAGGGCACGGGCGACGGCCAGCCCCAGCTGGGTACCAGAACCCAGGCCGGCATGACTGGGAATCGTTCGATGAACGGTGAGGCGGACACCGGCGGAGAGCTGATGGTGGGAGAGGAAGCGCCCGGCAAACTCGATGGCACGCTCCGCGTCCGATCCCTCAGCCGTGACCTCGCTCGCCGGTTCGGCCTCGAGAAGCAGCGAGGGCGATGGAATCGCGGCGCCGAGTCCCCCGAAACGACGGCCCAGGCGGCCGCGGAGGTCGAGCACACCAAAGTGAAGCCGTGCCGGGGCCTCGACGAAGACGCTACCGCGATCGGACATACTGGGTGAGGAGGTCCATCGCCTCCCGCTCTCGCGGCCCGGCAGTCTTGTCCACCACGACCTGAAGTCGGGCGTATTCCTCCCGGATCTGCTCGGCCGGGAGCAGGTGGGTGCGAGTGGCCAGAATCGCCGCTTCCAGAACTGCGTGCCGCGCCCGATTGAACCCGATGAACTCGCGCCTGGTTCCTCGATGCACTACCTGGGCCTCGATCCTGGACCGCGGCGGCGTCGCATCGATCGTCACGACCCGGAGCTCCCGCCAGGAACAGGCGGCCTCCAGGACGGCGCCCTTCACGACGGTGGCCGGCATGGAAGGAAACTGGGGACTGGAGATGGCACCCTGGGCGAACAGCATGGCGTCGTCCGTGAGGTTGACCACCGCCACGCCGGTGGCGTTCAGGTTCCGGAAGGTGGTCGTCTCCAGGAACGGCTTGAGGACGATGGTTTCGTCACCCCATTCGACCCCCATTGGAGCGAAATTGATCGATCCGCTCGCATCGACCGTGGTGACGATGGTCTCGATGATCACCGGACGAGATCGACCGGTGGTGGGGCAGTGGCTAGAGTATTCACTTGCTCCATGGCGGGTAATGCGCCGTCGGCGGCGTGAGGCAGCGGCCGCGGCGTCGCCGGCACTCCGTGCAGGAAGTGATCGAGCAGGCGGTATCCGTGTTCAGTCAGGACCGACTCGGGATGAAACTGCACTCCATGCACCGGATGCTCGACATGCTGAACCGCCATAATCTCGCCGTCCTCGGAGGTGGCCGTCACCTGGAGGCAAGGCGGAATAGACGCCGGTGCGATCACCAGCGAGTGGTAGCGGGTGGCGGTAAAGGGGTTGGGTAGCCCGGCGAAGAGGCCGGTACCCGAATGATGGATCCTCGAGGTCTTTCCGTGCATTGGGATTCCGGCGCGAACGATTTCCCCGCCATAGGCGGCCCCGATGCACTGGTGACCCAGGCACACGCCGAGAATGGGGATGCGGTGGCCGACGCGACGGACCACCTCGGTCGATATGCCGGCCTCATTCGGTGAGCACGGGCCCGGCGAGATGATGATGTGGGAGGGCGCCAATGCGAATATCTCGTCCACCCCAATGGCATCGTGTCGGCGGACCAGGGGCTCGTCGCCCAACTCCTGCACGTACCGAGCGAGGTTGTAGACGAAGGAGTCGTAGTTATCGATGAGGAGAATCATGCTTCCGCTAACGTCTCAATCAGCGCCCGCGCCTTGTCCAGCGTCTCTCGATACTCCAGCTCGACATCCGAATCCGCCACGATGCCACCGCCGGCCTGAAAGTATATCCGACCGCCGAGGGCGAGATAGGTTCGGATGACAATGCTCGTATCCATGGCGCCGGTGGCGCTGATGTAACCGATCGACCCGCAGTAGACGCCGCGCTGGGTCGGCTCCAGCTCGGCGATGATCTCCATGGCGCGGACCTTCGGAGCGCCGGTGATCGAGCCGCCGGGAAACGCGGCCCGGATGAGGTCCACAGCGTCAGCGCCGGGTGCCAGCTCACCGAGCACAGTGGATACGAGGTGGTGCACTGTCGGGTGGTGCTCCAACGCGAAGAGCTCCGGGACCCGCACGGTGCCGGGGCGGCACACCCGGGAGAGATCGTTTCTCAAGAGGTCCACAATCATCACGTTCTCCGCCCGGTCCTTTGCGCTCTCGGCCAGTGCGCGTCCGAGCGCCGCGTCGTGCATGGGGCCCAGCCCGCGCGGCCGGGTGCCCTTGATGGGCCGGGTCTCGACCAGCCGCGTCTGGTCGAGGCGAAGGAACCGTTCGGGAGACGCGCTGAGCACGGCGAGGTCGTCGAAGGCGAGGTAGGCGGCAAACGGAGCGGGGTTCCGTTCCCTGAGCCGCCGGTAGAGAGGAAAGGGGGGTTCCGTCAGCGGACTCTGGAAACGTTGAGAGAGATTCGCCTGGAAGATGTCGCCAGCGATGATGTACTCGCGGACCCGGGCCACCGCGTCGAGATAGCCCCGGTGGGTGAATGTGGATCGGAGGTCCAGCCTCTCTGCGCCTTCGATCCCGGTGACCGGATACGTAGGTACGGGGCTGTCCTGTCGCCCTCCCGCCCGGATGGCGCCTGCCTCGCTGCCCCGCCTGCCACCCAACCTCTCGCGGGCCAAATCCATCCGTTCCCGGGCCCGCCGCTCCCGTGCAGCCCCGGTGTCAGGGAGCCCAGTGGAGATCAGCCAGGCGGTGCCGATCCGGTGATCCCAGGCGATCACCCAGTCATACAGACCGAGTACCAGGTCGGGAATCGCCAGATCATCGTATCGAGGGACCGGGAGACGTTCGAGCAGTGTACCCCAATCGTATCCGATGTACCCGGCCAGACCTCCCTGAAAGGGAGGCAGTCCGGAGACCGGCTCCGCCACGTCACGCGGTAGATATGAGCGGGCCGTGCTCAGTGCGTCGCCCGAGACCCGGCTCCAGGCCGCGTCCTCCCTCCGTCGCACCTCGGTCGTGGCGCCTTTACTCCGGACAATGAGGACGGGGTCGGCGGCGAGAAAGGAGTACTGCGCGTCGGGGTGCTGCGTGGCCGCGCTGTCGAGGAACAACAGGTAGGGAAGATCGAGAAAGCGGCTGCAGACGTCTGTTGGGTTTGCCGTTTCTCCCAGCGGTTCCACCAACGGCGCAACGCCACTCCTCATTCGCTGCTGGTCCCCTCGCTGCGCTCAGGGCGGGCTCTGCCGCCCCGCCGCCCCGCCGCCCCGCTGCCCCGCCGTTTCGACCGCTGAGTCAGCTTCACGTGCTCCGCCTTTACATCGTCTGGCGGCGTGAGGTAACCCCAGCTGAGCGCGCCTTCCTGGCGGTAGGTCTTCCCGAGCGTGATGGCCAGCTTCGCCTTCATCAGCTCGCGTCCCAGATAGAACGCGTGGGTGGGCTCGTCGACGCCGAGCTGGGAGAAAATCACCTGGATATCGGTGCCACGGATGAAGATCTCGTGGTTGAATACGGTGATGGTGTCCCGATCGGTAAAGATCCGGAAATTCGGATCTCGCACCTCCGCATGGAGGCACCGGAGCTCCGATTCATCATACGCCAGGATCTCCGGGTCCTTCACGGTGACCAGCCGGTCGTCTACTCCCTTGGGGACGGTGCGATTCGCCACCGCATGGTGCATGAGCCGCCGGGCAATGTCGATTTCCCGGACGGCGCCGCGAGCCCAAGGGATCACCTCGGTAGTGAGCACGGCGCGAACCCCGACCTCCTCGCAGATCGCCAGCAGCAGCGCGTTGACACCGGTCGAGTCGGCGCTGGTGAGCTCGGTGATGTTCCCGATCCCCATCAGCTGGGCAGTGGTCGGGTATCGCCGGTGGACCTCCGCGTAGCGCTCGAGCGACGCCATGAAGCCGAAGCCGATCGGCTCGATGACGGGATCGATCAGATAGCGCACGTTCCAGCGTTCCAGCGACTCGATGCTCCGGTCGAGTGTATCCAGCCCCTCGCCGAAATCCGGAATCACCACAACCCGCGCGTCGGTACCGCTCAGCTCGCGGGCGACCTCCAGGTTTGACTTGTTGACGCTGAGCACCAGCTCGGCGCCGGCCTCCACCCCGGCGATGATCTCGGCCGGCTCGAAGCTGTCAACGCTGACGCGCATTCCCGCCTCGCGCAGCTCGCGCACGGTGGCGCCCAGCTCGGGGAAGGGAAGGCCGGGGGTGCAGCCGATGTCGATAAGGTCCGCGCCGCTGGCGCGGAAGTAATCCGCTGCGGTACGGAACTGCACGCGCGAGAGCTTCGGCGCGTTGTTGATCTCCGCAAGAATCTCGATGGAGTAGGAACCGTAGTTCCGGGCGGCCGCCGCCTGGCCAAAGTAGCGGGGGATCTCCCGGAGATCCTTGGGACCCTTCTCCGCGGTGACCCCGAATCGCTCGGTCAGAATCGCGGCGTCGCCCTCGCACAGGCCGGGTATCAGAATCAGGTCGGTCTCGGCGGACAGTTCGAGGAACCGGGCGATCCACGGCGTGGTCATCAGGGCGGCCACAGTGATCTTCATGACCGCCACCTCTGCCTCGAACGCGGGCTGCATCTCTTGGAGCACCCGCCGCAGCGCAGGCTCGGCGAGCTTGCCGGTGACGAACAGCACGCGGCGGGGAAGCGGGGAGGTGGGTAAGCTTGCTCCCTGCACGGGAGCAGTTCCGCTCTCCGAAGTCACCTTCCTGCTTCCCCGCTTTCCCGCTTCCCCGCCTATTTCGGATCCCCCGGCCGGACCCACTTGTTGGGCGTGCCCTCCAGGGCCCCGCCCTGGGGCTTCCAGAGGATGACCTCCTC
>DASYVW010000426.1:0-1732 GCA_035936675.1 Gemmatimonadales bacterium | reverse complement strand
GTCGATCCCACGCCCAATGAGCTGGCCGATGTCGCTCGCCGCTACAGTCTCCATCCCACCTCGGTGGAGGACTCGCTCGACCCGAAGCACCTCCCCAAATACGAGCGGATCGGGTCCACCACCTTCATCATCGTGCGGGCGATCGATACCGCCGCGCCTGGAGATTGTTCGACCCTGCACGATCTGACCCGCAAGGTCGCGATATTCTACGGAACCGATTTTCTGATCACCATTCACCGCACCGAGCAGCCGTTCCTTACCGAGATCATCGAGGAGTACCGGAGCACGGCGCCTCCTGACGGCATGGCGGAAAGGCGGAAGAGCTTTCTCCCTCGTCTGCTGATCGAGATCGTCCATGGCGCGATCGGGACCTACCAGAAGCCGCTGGAGGATGCGGAGTTGGCGATCGACAAGTTCGAGGCCACCGTTTTCGGCGAGCACGAGTTCGCCGGGTTGCTCCGGCGTATCTATCTGGTCAAGCGGCGGGTGACCCTGATGCGGCGCATGCTCTCGCATACCCTCGACGCGGTGAAGAAGCTGGTGCCGGGTTCCGAACCGACGGCCCCCCTCTACCAGGACCTGCGGGAGAACGCCGAGAGCATGCACTTCTATGCCGACGAGTTGCTGGAAGACGTCAACAACTTGCTCAGCATCCAGCTCGCCCTTGCCTCGCACCGGACCAACGAGGTCGTCCGGGTGCTCACCGTCTTCTCGGTCTTCTTTCTGCCGCTCACGTTTATCGTCGGGATCTATGGGATGAACTTCCAGTTCATGCCCGAGCTGCGGGAGCGCTGGGGCTATCCCGCCGTCATGGCAGCAATGGGGTTTGTAACCCTAGTGATCGGTCTGTGGTTCCGGCGGCGGGGCTGGCTCCGGGGATGACCGACCCGCTCGGCCTGATCGTCGTGGCGGCCGGCGCCGCGGTGGCCGGATGGATGGTGGGCCGGCGGCCTCAACGCTTCCGGCTCCGGGCCGGCGCGGGTCCGCACTTGCTCCCCGATCCGGCGCTCGACTGGCTTCGTCGCGCGCATCAGGCGATCGGTGTGTGGATCACCGAGCTCGATCCGCGCGAAGGGGAGCCCCGGGCCGAGCGGATCCTGGATGCCGAACGCTTGTCTGTGGCGCAGATCGTCGCGGTGGATCGCCGGCTGGAGCGGGCCCGTGACCAGGAGCAGAGCGGGGCCGAGCGGATGGACAGCGGCACACTGGTCTTCCACGCCGGGGGCGGAGCCGCGGTAGGGCTTCTGCTCCCGACGCAGTTCGAGGCGACACGGCTCGATGGCGTGGAGGACGACCTCCGACGACTCCTCGATGGAGTTCGGCGGAGACCGGAAGTCGTGGCGCTCGCCCAGGCTCAGACCCAGGATGCGTCGCTCGAGTCGGTCGGAAGCGTCGGACTCCGATTGGCCTATCAGCTGGAGCGCACGCTGGATGTGCAGGTCGTGGTCGCGGCGCTCGACACCGGCGGCGTGCGGGTAATCGGAGTGTCGGGCCGCGGCGACCGCAGGCTCCTGGATAGCTTTCTCCCTCCCGAGAGCGGGCTCGCGCGGGTGGCGCAGGGCAGCCTCGAGCCTCACGTCTCCAACGTCGATCCCCTGGGCGGGGTCGTCGCCGATCGGCGGAACCGGACCGGCTCGGTCCTTCTACTCCCCATGCGGCGAGAGGCTCAGACCGTCGGCGCGGTGGCAATCTGGCTCTCGGCGGGACAGGAGCCGACCGGCTCGGTTCGGGC
>DASYVW010000425.1:0-2263 GCA_035936675.1 Gemmatimonadales bacterium | reverse complement strand
GCGTCATCCGGCACCCGGACTTCGTGTCGGGGAAGATCGACACCCGGTTCCTCGAGCGGGAATCCCAGCTGCTGCGTCCCGAGACATGAGAGTAGATGTCTTCTTCACGCCCGCCGGTTTGAGTGCAGCCGAGGTACAAGGCTGCACCGTGTTCGTCATCGATATCCTCCGCGCTACCACCAGCATGTGCGCCGCCCTCAACCATGGTGCCAAGGCGATCATTCCGGTCGGCTCGGCGGAAGAAGCTCTCCGGCTGGCTCAAACGATCGGGAGCGCCGACGTGCTGCTTGCCGGCGAAAAAAATTGCGTGCGGATTCCGGGCTTTCATCTGGGAAATAGCCCGCTCGAGATGACCGAGCCGGTCGTCCGTGGAAAGACGATCATCGTGACGACCAGCAACGGGACTCGAGCGCTCCTGGCGTGTCAGGGAGCCGCCGCCGTCTTCCCTGCCGCAGCGGTGAATCTCACGGCGGCAGCCGAGAGGGCCCGCGAGGCGCTGGATGGCGATCAACCTGTCCTTATCGTCTGTGCCGGCCGCGACGCGGCCTTCTCGCTCGACGATGCGTACTGCGCCGGCCGGCTGGCGTCCGCCATTTTCGGCGGCACCAAGCCTCGGCGAGCGCTCAATGACGCGGGGCTGGCCAGCCTGGACCTGGTCCGCCGCTATGGCTCGAGGTGGGAGCGGCCGCTGGCCTATAGCCGGGCCGGGCGAGAACTGATCCGGTTGGGCTTCAGGGCGGATGTGCGTGAGGCGGCCCGACTGGACGCCTATCCCATCCTGGCTCACTTCCACGAGCGCCGGATTACCCTCATCGCGGTGCCGGTGTGAGCACGGACTCCCGTCGGCGACTTGGCGCGATCACGGGCCTCGTGCTGGGCTTGTTCGTCGGTTTGACCTTCCTCCCGCTCCCGCTCACTGGACCCGTTGGGAAGTACATCGGGCATGGACTCTGGCGCATGCTCGGCGCCGGTGCGCTCGGCATTCCCCTGCTCGGTATCGGTCTGGCACTTGCTGGCTTCGACCGGCTCGGAAAGCTGGACATGAAACGCTCCGCGATCCTCATCATTGGCTTGAGCGTGCTCGTGCCCTACCTCATCGGCGTCTTGAGCGGCATCGGCCGAATCGACCTCTACCCGGACGTCGGCGAACGCGGATTTGCGGCATCCGTAGTCGGCTGGCTTCCCGGGTTTTTCGCCGAGATGATCACCGACAAGGTTGGGGTGCTGGGTGCAGTACTCCTCGGCTTCCTGGCGCTGTCCGCGCTGACGCTGGCCACGTTCGCCTGGCATCCGCTTCAGCGGCTGGAGAAGGCGGACGGCCGGACGGGCGGACGGGCGGACGGCGAGGCGGGAAAGGGTAGGGAGGACGAGAGATCTTCGGAAAATGCAGGGTCATGGTCGAGCTCACCGTCAGACCCCGTCCGCCCGTCCGCTCGTTCGGCCGTCCGCCCGTCCCCCGAGCCCCGGCCTCGCAAGGAAAAGACAGCCAGGCGAGGCGAGGCGGTCGATAGCACGGCGGTGTTAGGTGAGGAATCGGATCTCCCGCCAATCGGTCTGCTCACGGCGGCGTCGAATCAGGAAGGCGACAACGCCGACGAGCGTAAGGCTGCTGAGGCGGAGCTCGACCGCCTAGGTCAGTCCCTGATCGAGACGCTCCGCACCTTCAAAGTAGATGGTCGGATCAGCGGGAGGACAACCGGGCCCGTCGTGACTCAGTTTGAGGTGGTACCCGCGCCTGGAGTCAAAGCCGGACGGATAGTGGCTCTTTCGGACGATCTCGCAATCGCTATGCGGGTGCCTTCCGTGCGGGTCGCGCCCATTCCAGGCAAAGGGGCGGTCGGAGTGGAGATCCCGAATCCCATCGCACGCATCGTAACTCTCGGGGAGCTGATTGAGCCGGCCGATTGGGCTGGTCTCCGAGCAGCTCTCCCTATAGCGCTGGGTCGTGACCTCGAGGGCAAACCAGTAGTCGCCGACCTGTCAAAGATGCCGCATCTGCTGATCGCAGGTACGACCGGTACCGGAAAGTCCGTTACCATCAACACAATCATTACCAGCCTCATCTATCGTTATACGCAAAAGGAGTTGAAGCTGCTGATGATCGACCCGAAGATGGTCGAGCTCTCTATGTACAACGTGCTTCCCCATCTCCGGCACAAGGTGGTGACCAATAACCATGACGCGGCCACCGCACTCAGGTGGGCCGAGTTCGAGATGCAGAGGCGCTACGAGCTACTCCAGGCCAACGGCGCCCGCAATATCA
>DASYVW010000424.1:0-2649 GCA_035936675.1 Gemmatimonadales bacterium | reverse complement strand
CCTAGACTTCGCCGAGCGGGTGCTGGCGCAGGCGCCGGAATCCCGCCGAATGGGCCCGTAGCCCTAGGCTCCAAAGCAACCCGATGTAGCGGACCCTCTACCTGCTAGCGTCCTCCTTACTCAACGGCTTAGGTCTAACCTGGGCTGTTTCTCTCTTGTGATCTTCGGTGATCACACTCTGGTCTGCCGAGCACCTGCTTGAGATCTGCTTGATGCACGCGCGTATGTTCTGGCCACTCGCAGTTGTAAATGGGGATGGTGTTTTTGAGCTGCTGACTTTGTCGCTGGTTCATCAGAACCGAGGTGGATCCAATGCCATCATGTATCCCGTTCTCCACTGGTAGCTTGCGCGCTCCGGTGCTTGCCTTGTCGATGGTGGTCGGCGCCCTCGGCTGCCGAGAAGACCCTACCGCGCCTGCCGGTCAAGAACCGGGGGCGGTGCTCGCCACGGCGACGGCTGCGCTGGCGTTCTACCAGGTGAGCGCCGGCTCCTATGAACACACCTGCGGTGTGACCATGGACAATCGCGCGTACTGCTGGGGCCAGAATTCGGAGGGCCAGCTCGGTGATGGCACGACCACCCAGCGTCTGAGGCCGGTGGCGGTCGCAGGAACGCTCCGCTTTCACCAGATCAGCGCGGGTTTCAGCAGCACCTGCGGGGTGACCACGGACTACCGGGCCTACTGTTGGGGCGTCAACGACCTCGGCGAGCTCGGCGACGGCACGACCACCCAGCGTCTGAGACCCGTCCCGGTAGTGGGTGGTCACCGGTTCCGCCAAGTGGAGACAAGCTTCGAGCACGCCTGCGGCGTGAGTTATCCGGACAACCGCGTCTACTGTTGGGGCTGGAATTCCGAGGGGCAGCTCGGCAATGGCACGCACACGGGCCCGCAGACAGGCTACTACGGTCCCTACAGTGCGACGCCGGTCCCGGTCGTGGGTACCCTCGCTTTCCGCCAAGTGAGTGCGGGCTACTACCACACGTGCGGCGTGACCACCGACTACCGCGCTTTCTGCTGGGGCTTGAACAACCGCGGCCAAGTGGGTGACAGCTCGACGGCTTGGCGGCGGGTGAGGCCGACCCGGGTGGCTGGGATGCGCCAGTTCCGTCAGCTGGACGCGGACCGCGACTATACCTGCGCCGTGACGACCGGCTACCGAGCTTTCTGCTGGGGATATGGCCCGGCCGGACAGCTGGGCAACGGGAAGCCCGGCCCGAGCCGTTGGCCGAAGGCGGTGGCCGGCGGGCTCAGCTTCGAGCGCGTGACGGCAGGCGCCTTCCATGCCTGCGGCGAGACCACGTTGAACCGGGCCTACTGCTGGGGTAGTCAGCCTGGCATCGGCGACGGCACCGACACCAGTCAGCCGACACCGGTAGCGGTCTTCGGCGGCCATAGCTTCAGCCAAGTGAGCGCCGGCGGCTACCATACTTGCGGCAGGACCCCCAGCGCTGTGGCCTACTGCTGGGGCGCTGGTCTGCAGGGCCAACTCGGCAGTGGCTCGGCCACCAATAGTTCGACGCCGGTCCCGGTCGCCAGCCCGATGTGATCGCCGCTGCCGACACGGAGGTTCGATTCCCGCCCTTTCACTAAAGAGCAACGGGTTGGCCACTGGCTGACCCGTTTTGCTCTCCGACCCTGGACGCGTCGACTCCGCACAACCCACTAACCATGATTGCGAGCGCTACGCCGTGGGATAGTATTGATACCGGTCGTGTGCCCACGTCGAGAGGGAAGGATGAGCTATGTGTCGGACAATACTTGTGACCCTGGCAACTGCGTTGCTTGCGGCGCCTGATGCTGGAGCGCAGAGTCAACCGGCGGCGGCGAGTCCCACCACTCCGCCGAGCGCCGAGCAGCAGATTGCGGCCGCCGTGCTGGCGGCGCCCGCGGACATGCGTGCTGGTGCCACCGTCCTGGGCTATGGGCCTGACGGACACATCACGACGCTGCGGCAGGGGGGTGGTGCGCTAACCTGTCTGGCCAGTGAGCCAAAGGCGGAGCGGTTCCATGTGGCGTGCTACCATCGATCGCTCGAGCCTTTCATGGCCCGGGGACGCGCCCTCCGGGCGCACGGCGTCACGGGCGATCAAGTAGATAGCGTGCGGTTCGCGGAGGTGCGCTCGGGCAAGCTCCGAATGCCTCGTCATCCGGCGGTGCTGTACTCCCTCACCGGTCCCGCGGACAGCTTCGACCCGGCGACGGGTACGGCACCCAAGGCGCGGCCGCTCTTCGTGGTGTACGTGCCCTTCGCGACCGGGAGATCGATGGGCCTTTCGACTACTCCGGCCGAAGGAGCTCCCTGGATCATGCATCCGGGCACGCCAAAGGCGCACATCATGTTTGAGCCGGGGATGTAGCTCGGGGCTCATCTGATGCGAACGATCTTCGCCTTGGATGGGACGCCGTTGCTGTTGAGAATGAACAGCATGTAGTGCCCCGGCGGCGTCACGTTACGACTGCTGGGAGCGGTCACCGTGAGCACCCCGCTCCCTCGAGTAAACGACAGCCGCTGGTACCGTTGGTTCATATCGAACGCGTGCGTCACCGACGGTAGCCGGATCAAGCTCACCTTGGAGATGCCGGCAGCCTGTGACGTGGTCACAGTAAAGGTGCTGTTATAGCTGATCGGCGAGGGGGCGGCACTGAT
>DASYVW010000423.1:0-1615 GCA_035936675.1 Gemmatimonadales bacterium | reverse complement strand
CGGTTCCTTACTGAGCGACTCTCCGATGAGCTGCTACGCTCCTACCGGGAGAAGTGCTCCTTTACCGTGCTCATGGCCGACGTGGATGAGTTCAAGAAGTACAACGACGCGTTCGGTCACCCGGCCGGTGACGAGGTTCTGCGGAAGGTGGCGAGCATCCTGCTCAGCTCGACTCGCGCGGTGGACTGCACCGCCCGCTACGGCGGAGAGGAGTTCGCCGTGCTGCTCACCGACACGGTAGGAGAGGGTGCCCTGCAGGTGGCGGAGCGGATCAGGGCCCGGGTGGCCGCGGAGGAGTTCCCGGGACGAAAGATCACCATCAGCATCGGCATGGCCGAGTTCCCGGTGCACGGGCATTCGGCGGAGGCGGTGATCTCGCGGGCCGACGAGGCGCTCTATGCCGCCAAACGCGCCGGCCGGAACCGGATCGAGCGGGCGGGCCCGGACCGCACCCGGATCAAGGAGCAGAAGACCTAGCTAGCGCCGTTCGATGAGGTTGCGAAAGATCCACCCACCATGGCCCTCGCCGTCGCTGATTCGGATCCACTCGTCCATGTAGGAATAGCCAGTCAGCGAATCCCCCGGCTGTACCGAAAACAACACGCGCGCGCCCAGCCCCGGTCCCTCACGAACATTTCCACCGCTCACCGCCTTGAGCGGGATCGGCAGCCCGAACGCCGTCTCTCCGGGCCGCTCGGGCACCCGCTCACCACCCGCCAATCGTCCGCGACCGGCCGCAGCCATGGTCTTGGCCTGGTCCGCCAGGTAGAGCGCGCCACCGTAGTTCTCCTTGCCGAACTCGTCCGAGCTGTCTTTCAGCAACCGCTTGGCCTGCGCGGCCTCGGGGGAGGACTGGGGAGCGGCCGCCTTCAGCGGCTGGAGGGCGAGCTCCGCTTCTGCTATACCGGAAGCCGCCTCGGCGCGGGTGGCCAGCGTCTGGAGCTTGGCCATGGCCCGCACGACCTCCTGTCTCGTCGCATCCAGCCGGGCCTGGAGATCATCCACCTGTGCTTCCTTGTCCATCAACGACAGCTCGAGCCGGGTGATCCGCCGGTCCAGTTCCGCGCGCGCCGTCGCAGTCGGAGCCGGCCGGCGAGGGGCCGGCCGAGTCTCCGGCTTTCCGGGAGCGCAGGCTATGAGGGGAATCGCTGTGGCGAGGATCAGGTGCTCTACGCGCACGGGCACATCGCATACTCCTGAGGACGCAGTGGTGGCAGAGTCGGGCGAGCGGAAAGTTATACCCACCCCCCAGCCGTATCGCCAGCCCCATCCTCAGTCGTCGTCGTCCTCGCGGTCTTTCAGCGCCTCCGATGCCGTGTGGCGGACGATGCGATCTCGATCTTTTTTGGCGAGTGCGAGCGTGACACTCACCCGGCGGTCGTCCATGTCGGCGAGGGCTTTAATCACCGCGAAGCACAGGTGGGGATCGAGGCTGGCATATGCGGCGGCGAGTGCTGGGACCGTCGTGGTGTCGCCGATCTCGCCGAGCGCCTTGGCAGCGGCGCGGCGGACCGTGAGATCCTTGTCGCTCAGCGCCTCGGTGAGCGAGCGGCCGGCCCGGTAATCTTCGATGTCGCCGAGCGCCTCGATCGTGGCGACGCGCACCAGCGGGTCG
>DASYVW010000422.1:0-4010 GCA_035936675.1 Gemmatimonadales bacterium | reverse complement strand
CCCGGCCCACTCGACGAGGGAGATGCCCGGAAGGGATGAAACAAGACGCAAGACCGAGCCGGCCGGTGAAGCGCCCGCCGCCTGAGGCACTTCGCCTGGCGCTCGATGCGATCCAGGACTTGAAGGGCAACCAGCTCGTGGTGCTCGACCTTCGCGGCTTGAACGATGCTACCGATTACTTCGTCATCGCCTCCGGCACCTCGGATGCGCACGTGCGGGGCATCGCGGAGTCGGTCATGGAAAAGCTTCATCGCCGCGGGCACCACACCCACCACATCGAAGGCTTGAACGGCGGTCGCTGGGTTTTACTCGACTTCGTGGATTTCGTCATCCACCTCTTTCATCCCGAGACGCGCTCGTTCTATCAACTCGAGCGGCTCTGGGACGATGCACCCGAGCTGCTGATCAGCTCTTCCTAGATCGAGGTCGCTATGCTCCGACGCGCCGTCCCGGCCCTCCTTGTCCTGCTGTTCGCGCCAGGACTGCTCTCTGCCCAGTACTTCGGGCGAAATAAGGTTCAGTACAACACGTTCGATTTCAAGCTCATTCAGACCGAGCACTTCGACGTGTATTACTACGAGCGGGAGCGGGTGGCCGCCATGGATGCCGCCCGCATGGCCGAACGGAGCTATGCCCGGTTGTCCAAGGTCCTGAACCACGAGTTCCGCGAGCGGAAGCCCATCATCCTGTACGCCTCACATTCCGATTTCCAGCAGACCAACGCGCTAGGCGCGGAGCCGCCCAGCGAGGGAACGGGGGGCGTCACCGACTTCCAGCGCAACCGCGCAGTGATGCCGTTCACCGGCTCGTACGCGGAACTGGAGCATGTCCTTCAGCACGAGATGACGCACCAGTTCCAGTACGACACCTGGTCTCGCGGGCGCGCCGGCGGCGGCCTATCCACCATCATTGCCATCAATCCTCCGCTGTGGTTCGCCGAAGGTATGGCGGAGTACCTCTCGCTCGGGCCGATCAACCCCGAGACGGCCATGTGGCTGCGAGACGCGTCGCTCGAGGGCAGCCTGCCGACTATCGAGCAGATGACGCTCGATCCCTACAAGTACTTCCCCTATCGCTTCGGGCACGCGCTCTGGTCGTACATCGGCGAACGCTGGGGAGACGAGGCCGTCGGCGCCATCCTGAAGGCGACACTGGGCGGTGGCGTCGAAGGGGCGTTTCGGCGCACCATCGGACTCACCCTGGATCAGCTTTCCGACCAGTGGCGTGACGCGGTTCAGAAGAAATACTTGCCCGAGATCGGCGCGCGGACCAAGGCGCGGGCCGTGGCCGAGGAGCTCCTGACCGAGAAGCGCTCGCAGGGTACGCTCCACCTGGCCCCAGCCCTCTCACCTGACGGGTCTCAGGTGGCCTACTTCAGCGAGAAGGACTTCTATTTCGTCGACCTCTACCTGGCGGACGGCAAAACCGGCAAGGTGAAGCGCCGGATTCTCAAGTCCGGCGTCAGCAGCAACTACGAGACTTACCGGTTCATCAATTCGCAGGCCAACTGGTCGCCCGACGGGAAGTACCTCGCGTTTGCGGCCAAGCGCGGCTCTCGCGATGATATCGTCATCGTAGATGTGGCGCGGAACAAGGAAGTCAAACGCATCCAGGTAAAGCTGAGCGGCGTCACCACGCCGGCCTGGAGCCCGGACGGTCAGCAGCTCGTCTTCACCGGATACGACGGTGGGTTGAGCGACCTGTTCACCGTCAAGCGAGATGGCAGCGGCCTCCGGCGGCTGACTCAGGACAAATACGCCGATCTGCACCCCGTGTGGTCACCCGACGGCAAGACCATTGCCTTTGCGACCGACCGGGGGCAGGAGACCGACTTCAGGACTCTGAAGATCGGCAACATGCGCATTGCCTTGTACGACCTCGACACCGGCTCGATCCAGGTGCTGGACCAGATGGACCGGGGCAAGAATGTGAGCCCGCAGTGGGCTCCGGACGGCGGCTCGATCGCGTTCGTGTCCGATCGCAACGGCGTGAGCAACATCTATCTGTACGACTTGGGAGACAAATCGCTCTACCAGCTCACCGATTTCTATACCGGAAGCCAGGGCATTACCCCGCTGTCACCGGTTCTCTCCTGGGCCCCCGAGGCCGATCGTCTGGCATTCGTGTACTTCGAGAAGGGCAAGTACGACGTCTACACGCTGTCCAACCCACGGGGACTGAAGCGCCAACCCTACCGGCAAACGGCCCCGGACAGCAGCGGGCTTCTGGCCAGCACGGCGGCGATACCGGTGGACACGGCCCACTCGCTTCAGGTTCCCGAGGAGGTCCGCCCTCAGGTGGGCGAAGGCGGATCGATTTACCGCACCCCTCAAGGATTCCGCTCCTCCAGCGAAGTCAACCGCACCGGCGATACGGCTCAGGTGGCCCCACCCGTCTCGATTGCGGCGTTGATGGATTCGGCCACCTTTAGCCTGCCCGACACCAGTGAGTTCACCGTCAAGAAATACCGGGTGCACTTCACGCCCGACTACGTGGCTCGCCCATCGATCGGGTACGCCCGGGATAACTTCGGCCGCGGGTTCTTCGGCGGCAGCGCGATATCGCTGAGCGACATCCTGGGTAACCACCAACTGGTGTTCGCCGGCTACGTGAACGGGCGGATCAGTGAGGCCCAGGTTCTGGCGGCCTACGCGAACATGAGCCACCGGATCAACTGGGCCACAGGTATTTCGCAGGAGCCTTACTACTTCTACGAGCCGAGCGAAATCCGGGTGGCCACGCCGACTCCGTCGGAGAACACCTTCGTCACCAACGTCCGCCGGCTGGTAGTGCGGTCCGCATTTGGGCAGGCCTACTATCCGATCAGCCGTTTCCAGCGGATCGAGGCCAGTATGCGCGTGGCCAACGTGGACGACGCGGTATTGAGCATTCTGGAGCCATACGATCCACAGTTCGGCTTTGCTACCCAGGACCCCGTCCTCGAGACCAACAGCCGGCCAGGCGTGAACTACCTCCAGCCGTCGACCGCGCTGGTGTTCGACAATTCGTTGTTCGGCTATACCGCGCCGTTCTTCGGGCGTCGCTACCGGCTCGAGTACGCGCAGACGCTGGGAGACTGGAAGTTCTCCCAGGTGACGGCCGACTACCGCCGATACGACCCGATCATCGGCCCGCTGGTGTTCGCCACCCGGGTGTTGTACTTCGGCCGGATCGGTCGCGATGCCGACAAGTTCCGCATCTTCGGCGGAAACACCGACTTGCTTCGCGGCTACACGTCAGGCTCGTACCGTCGCCATGAATGCCTGAACACCAATGACGCCAACACCCAGACTGGATGCGCCGAGCTGGACCGGCTGGTCGGCACTCAGCTCGGCGTCGCGAGCGCGGAGCTGCGATTCCCCATTCTCACGCCCTCCTTCGGCTTTCTCCCGAACGGGTTCCCCCCGATCGAAGGCGCGATCTTCTACGACATCGGCCTTACCTGGGATCAGAGTAGCACGCTCAAGTGGAGCCGCCAGCCGGGTGACGATCTCATTCGGGTCCGGACACCGCTCCAGACTTTCGGCGTCTCCATCCGGATGAACCTGCTCGGTTTTGCCATCGCCCGGCTGGATTATTCGATCCCGCAGGAGCGGCGAATGGTAAAGGGGCTCTGGACGTTCAGTTTGGGGCCGGCGTTTTAGAGGACGGGAAAGTCGGGAAGGACGGGAAAGAGGGGAAGGTTGGCGGGACAGACGGCAGGGCGCTCGGTTCTTCCTGCCGCTCCGCCCCTCCACTGTATTTTTCCCGTCCTTCCCGTCTTTCCCGTCTTTCCCGAGTCCCCCTGCCCAGCTGCCCCGCTGTCCCGCTATCTTCCGGCCGTGCATCCCCGAATCATCCTGACCGGAGCAGCTTTCCTGCTCCTGCCGGTGGCGTGCGGAGGGAGTCCGGAGGTCGCGTCCGGGAGCCTGCCTTCAGCGTCACGCACCGTTCCCAGCGCCACCGTGCTCCGAATCCCGCGTGACGGCGGGCTCGCCCGGCTGTACCGGGTACCCTCCCTCGACTCTGCG
>DASYVW010000421.1:0-2275 GCA_035936675.1 Gemmatimonadales bacterium | reverse complement strand
AGCCTTCGTCGGCTATCGGCGAAGGCATTCGGGGAGATGCGCGATGCCGGCATCACCACGGTTGGTGAGTTCCACTATGTGCACCACGAGCGGGACGGGGACTTCGCGCTCGACGAGGCGGTGCTCCAGGCGGCCGCGGACGTCGGGATTCGCATCGTGCTGCTGTACAGCTACTACGCGACGGGCGCACCGGGCCAGCCGCTGCTGGGGCCGCAACGCCGCTTCGCCACCCCCTCGATCGACGGGTTCTGGCGACAGGTCGACCGGCTTGTGCCGCTGCTCGATCCGGCCACCCAAACCCTGGGAGTGGCCCCGCACAGCGTCCGGGCGGCGAGCCCGGACCAGATCGCCGTACTCCACGGGGAAGCGGTGCGGCGCGGTCTTCCGGTGCACCTCCATGTCGAAGAGCAGCGGCGCGAAATCGATGAGTCAATCGCTGCCTACGGGCGGACGCCCATGGCGGCGATCCTTGACGCGGTGCAGGGCGGGGCCTTCACGGCGGTGCATTGCACTCATACCACGGACGCCGATATGGAGCGGTTCCTCGCGGCGGGTGGGATCGCCTGCCTGTGCCCGCTCACTGAGGGCAACCTGGGCGACGGCATTCCCCGCCTCGCCCGCGCCCACTCGGTGGGAGGGCGGCTTGCCCTGGGCACGGACAGCAACAACCGGCTGGGCATGTTCGAGGAGATGCGCTGGCTGGAGTACGGCCAGCGGCTGCGGGACGAGTTGCGCGGCGCGCTGCCGGACGCCACCGGCAACGTCGCGCCCGTCTTACTCGACGCCGCGACGAAAGGCGGCGCGCGGGCGCTCGGCTTACCCGCCGGCCGGATTGTCCCAGGATGCTGGGCGGATTTGGTGGCGGTGGATCTGGGCGCACGCCCGCTCGTGGAAGTGCCGGGGGAACACCTGCTCGAAGCGCTGGTGTTCGGGGCGGGGAACGAGGTCATAGCGGGGACATACATCGGCGGCCGTTGGCGGGCCACGTCCGAGAGGAAATAGTCGCGGCCGTGCCCGAGCTTCCCGACATCACGCTGTACCTCTCCCAGCTGACTCCCCGCATTCTCCATCAGCCTTTAATCCGACTCACCATTAGGAGTCCCTTCGTTCTCCGCTCGGTTGATCCGCCACCGTCTGCGCTGGAAGGAAGGCGGGTGGTCGGCCTGACGCGGATGGGCAAGCGGATCGTCTTTTCGCTCGAAGGCGATCTCTTCGTCGTCATCCACCTGATGATTGCCGGACGCTTACGTTGGTACCCGCCCGGCAAGAAGGCAGGCGGGAAGCTCGTGCTGGCCGTCTTCGAGTTCCCGGATGGACTGCTCTTTCTGACCGAGGCGGGCACCAAGCGGCGGGCTTCAATCCATCTCGTTGCCGGGAAGGGCGCCCTCCAGCAGTTCGAGCGCGGCGGGCTCGAGGTGCTCGAGGCCGATCTGGCCAGCTTCAGGGAACGGCTCACCTCGGAGAACCACACCCTCAAGCGTTCGCTCACCGATCCCCGGCTCTTCAGCGGGATCGGGAACGCTTACTCGGATGAGATCCTCCATCGGGCCCGGCTTTCACCGCTGGCCCACACCAGCCGCTTGACCGAGGATGAGATTGCGACGCTGTACCAGGCGACCCGCATCACGTTGCAGGATTGGATCGACCGGCTGAGCCGGGAAACGGGTGCGGCGTTTCCGGAGAAGGTCACGGCCTTTCGCGAGGGGATGGCCGTGCACGGACGGTACGGCAAGCCATGCCCAGACTGCGGATCTCCGGTGCAGCGTATCCGCTATGCCGACAACGAGACCAACTACTGTGCCCGCTGTCAGACCGGAGGCCGTCTGCTGGCTGACCGCGCCATGTCACGGTTGTTGAAGAAGGATTGGCCGCGCTCGATTGACGAAGTGGAGTAGGTAGTCGCGAGTCGCTAGTCGCTAGTCACTGCCGAGATCGGAATGATTTGATCAGTCCGGTCAACATCCGGCCGACTTCCCGGCAATCCGAGTCGAGAATGAGCCAAGCGCCCGGCTTGAGGTATCCGACATCGCGAGAGAGGAGAAGTTGGCACTCGAGCTCACAGGTCGACCCCCGCACAATTCGTAAAAACCTCACCTGCTCTCGATCAGACTGGCGGCCTGACCCTTCGGCGATGTTGGAAAGGATCGAAATCGCGGCTCGCCTCATCTGCGAGGTCAGGCCATAACGTTCGGAGTCGGGAAACGGCCGGGTCGAGCGATAGATCTCCGCTGTTAGCGCATAGGCCCGCTTCCAGACCGCAAGTTGCCGATAGTCT
>DASYVW010000420.1:0-1633 GCA_035936675.1 Gemmatimonadales bacterium | reverse complement strand
TCCCCGGTCGGGAGCGCAAGGGGCTCGCTCCCTCGCCAGGTGAGCTCCAGCATGCAGCCCCGCGAGTCCTTCGCCGGCCCGGAGATTGTACCAGTGGCGAAGAGGTCACCCGGCTTGAGATTGCACCCATTGCTGGCATGGTGGGTGAACATCTGCCCCAGGGTCCAGTAGAGGTCGGCAGCGCTGCCCCGGCTTAGCCGGAGCGGCGGGAGGCTTTCAGTGCGCATCCGGGCCGTGGCCAGGTACACCTCCACGGTCACATCGAGACCGCCCCGGCTACGGGTGTCCGGCGAGTCCAGGTAGGGGAGTGGTGCGGGATCTCCTGGCGGGCGGTGGAAGGCCGGGACCCGGTAAGGCTCCAACGCTTCCAGGCTCACCACCCAGGGCGAGGCCGTGGTAGCAAAGCTCTTGGAGAGGAACGGGCCGAGCGGCTGGTACTCCCAGCTCTGGATGTCGCGAGCCGACCAGTCGTTCACCAGGCATAAGCCGAAGAGATGCTTCTCCGCCTGGTCGATGGTCACCGGCTGACCCAGGGGATTTCCAGTCCCTACAAAGCATCCCAGCTCCATCTCGTAGTCCAGCGATCGTGTCGGCTTGAAGACCGGAGACTCGGCATCGGTCTCCTTGATCTGGCCGCAGGGTCGCCGCACCGGGGTTCCGCTCACCACGATGGATGAGGCACGTCCATGATACCCGATAGGCACCCACTTGTAATTCGGTAGCAGCGGGTTCTCGGGCCGGAACATGCTGCCGACATTGGTGGCGTGGTACACCGAAGCGTAGAAATCGCTGTAGTCACCGACCTGGGAGGGCAGGAACAGCTCAGCCTCGCTCATGGGGACCAGGATGCGCCGCCCGATGTCGCGGTCTGCCCGGTACGCCGGCGAGCCGGATGCGAGGAGGGCGCTGACCTCAGACCGTAAGGCGGACCAGTGATCCGGCCCAAGTGCCATCAGCGCATTGAGCGTTGGCGTGGTGCACGCCTGAGCTGCCACCGCAGCCCGTCCGGTCAGACCGCCGGCAGCACGGGCGGCCCCGATATCGAGAATCTCGTCTCCAATCGCGACCCCTACCGCCCGGTAGCTCTCGGCGCCGCGCCGCCGGAAGACGCCATAAGGCAGGTTCTGAATGGGGAAGTCGGTATGGCCCTGGGCGGAGCTCACCCAGGAGATGCGCGCTGGATCATGAGTCTGGTTCACGCCTGGTGCACTTTGGGCTCGAGCCAGTGAAGGGATTGAAGCTCGTCTATGGGCTCGGTGAAGGAGCAGGAGCCAAACGATACCATCGACTCCCGCGCCCGTCCCAGTCGGTCCGGGTCAAATCGCTGGTCCCGCCAGCTTATCGCGCCGTCGTCTATCCGGAAGGCTGCCGGTAACGACTCCTCCAGAATCTCGCAGGTATGGGCCTCGGCCATGCCGTTACGGGCCAGGGCTGTTGCCAGGAACAGGTTGAGGAAGCCGAACATCGCGCCTGTGTCGCTGTCCTCCTCGTACGTGAGCCGGTACTCGGCCCTTAGCGCGTGGTGTAAGCCGGCGGTCGCCTTGAACGGCACCTTCGCTCGTACGCACGCGTGAATGAACCGGGCGAGACTTACCGTAGAAGGGAATGCCTGGGGGGTGACACCGCCGGTACG
>DASYVW010000419.1:0-2656 GCA_035936675.1 Gemmatimonadales bacterium | reverse complement strand
CATTGGAGTGTTGTGAGTTCTGTTGTGAGTTTCTTGCGAAATCAGCTCTTGAACCACAACGCCGATGCCCAGGACAGCGCGTAGAGGTTCAACAACTTGTAGAATCTGGGTACCTTCTCAATCAGCTTTGCAACCAGGGGGTCGCCGGTTCGATCCCGGTCCGCTCCACTTGCCACATCGAGCCCTGCTCCGGCGATCGTCCATCCTGTCCCTTTACGCTTCTCTACCCACTTCTGCCGTGCAGCTCCGGCCGCGCAAGCTTGCGGCCTGGCGCCGGCTTCTACTCGGGGCGGGCACTCTTGTCCCGCAATTTCGCGCCCTCGCCCTTCTTGTAAGAGATCGTCGCGTCCCGATTCAAGCCCCGCTCCTGCTGGATTGCGGGCGAAGTCCCCCGGATCGGGAAGCCCAAGGCCATGCGGAGGCCACGCCACTTGGTCTTGAGATCGGCCCAGAGATGGGGAGGCGCCCGGTAGCCGAAGGCACGGTACTCGTTCGAGCTCACCTTGCCTTTCTTGGCGACGTGGTCGATGAAGGCATCGGTCCACTCGTCGAATTCGCGCAGGAGATCCGGCTCGCTCGCCATGTGCTCCGCTTGATTGTCGCTGTACTTCTTGTCCCGGCCAAACTCGACGTACCGCCAGAGCGGGTCCGGTACCTCAATGCCGCTGTAACGGCATTGCCAGACCAGCGGCGCGTAGGCGTCACGCATGCTAACGAATGACTCCTTCGCCGGATCGAAATAGGATAGGTGCCGCAGGATTTTGGGCCGACCGGATTCGTCAAGCTCATCGCCCCCACCGTCGCCATAGCAAAAGAAAGCGGCGGACCTGCCCTCGAGGTGGTTCTGACTCAGCTGCTCCCACTCAGGGGAGTGCTCGAGCCGGATCGCGAGCTCGGGATCTTTATGGCCAATGAGGTCCTCCCGCGGGTTCCCGCCATTCATGCATACCAGCCGATCGAACATCGCTTTGAGATTGCTGCTGCAGCTGTACCAGTTTACCGGCCCGATGATGGCCCAGGCGTCCGCCAGATCGAGGCGGGAGTACAGGTCGAGGTTCCACATCAGGTCAGGCTGCCCCCGGCTTCCCTTTTTGTAGCAGTTACATGGCCACACGCACAGCGCCATCGAAGTCGAGACGCATGCATTACAGGTCCGGATCTGTTCTCGGTTCCACACGTTTCCCAAATCCTCGAGATCGATCTCCCATTCCTGCGGGAGACGATCCCCCATGCGGAACATCAGGGCGCGGGCCTTGGAGTCGATGCCCGGGCAGTCGTATTGGCGCCGGTCTGAGCCGGCGATGATGAGCACCCGGAAGGGTCGGTGGTCGGGCGGCAGCTTACCGTTCGCGTCGTCGGGTTTCATGACCGTGGATGGTGGCCGAATTAGATGGATGCGTACGTCGGAGGGAAGGAAGTCACACGCGGACCGCTGCCGTGGCAGCCCCGCAGATCAAACTAGTAGAGAGCTGCGGATGCGCCACATCAGCCAACCCGTGCCAACCGAGCACGACTAGCGCGTCGCAGGGACTATGAACCGCAGGAAACAACCGCTGCTTGGTGCCGCTGCTACATGCCGGACCACCTGCCCCCCTTCAGTGTCGAGCCTCGGGTAGTGTCTCGGAACCGCGCGCAACCTCGAAGCAGCATCGCTCGCGGTCATACCGATCGCAACACTTGGTGACCGTCGTGCCAACAAACTCACTCAGCAGGCTCTCGAGCGCATTGCACGCCTCCGGATGGTTGGCCGTCGCAGCGGCGAGGGGGCAGCCGTGGCTCCGGATCACGTAGAGCCCATCCTCCTCATCCACCTCCGTCAGGCCACCAAGCTCGTTCAAGAGCGAGCTGGCACTGGCCACGCGGTCCCGTAGCGGCCCACGCGGCACCGGGCGGCCTGCCATCGCCCCAAGACCGACCTCACGCATTACAGAATCAAACTCAGCCGGGGACAGGCGACGCGCCAGCACATGAAGGAGCTGCGTCAGGATCGGGATATAAGCCCGGGAGAAGAGCAGTTCGGCCTGCATGGTGATGGCGTAGATGTGAGCCGGCTTGCTCGTCCCACGGCGGGTACCGCGCTGCTCGACCAGTTCGTCACGCTGAAGCGTCGCCACCTGAGCACGCACTGCGGTCCGCGTCAGATCTAGGGCCGCGGCAAGTTCATCCACCGTCATAGGCCCCCGCCGGAGCAACTCTAGGATTCGTCCGGCAGTCCCCTGCGCATAGCGGCGAGGCAAATGTCTCCTCATTCAGTCTCTATCCGGCTGGGTTATGGAGCTTCGACTAGCACACGACAGATTAGTTAGCTGAATCTTGCTTTTCCTTGGAATCCAAGGTATTTGTAATTCGCACGGCGCGCCATTGGGCTGTCAGGCTGACAGTTCGGGGAAGCGCATCCATGCTGATCGTGCCACCAGGGTGGAGGACCCGTCCTATGTCTCCCCATGAGTCACCGTCGGTCACAACAAATCGCAGTAAGTGGACGCAGGTTCCATTTCGCGTGTCTCGCGCAGTGGCCGTCCTCGCCGCGTTGGCCGCGTGCGCTCGGAGCGCAAACCAAGAACCGGGACGAGTGCCTACCGGAGCTGGGCAGGCACCCGATGATCTCTCGCCCTCGACGCTCGCTGAAGGCCAGCGAATCTTTCGACATGAGACC
>DASYVW010000418.1:0-2633 GCA_035936675.1 Gemmatimonadales bacterium | reverse complement strand
GACTGATCTCCGGATGCTGCTCCAGGGCTTCCCGCAGCGCTTCCCCGGCGAGGGTATCGTGATGTCGAATTGGGAGATCTGACCGAGCGAGGATGGCTGGACCGGTCGTTCGTGCATCAGGTCGTTGGCTCAAGTCGGCTTCGAATGGTGGCCAACAGGTGGTCATTCCGGAACGGTTTGGGTAGGAAGGCGAGGTGCGGCGACACCAGCCGCATGTCCATGAGCTGCGCGGTGAACCCCGACATAAAAATGATGGGGAGGCTGGGACGCATCCGCGCGAGGGCAGCGGCGAGCTGGCGTCCGTCCGGCGCTGCGCAGGGAGTCCTCATCCTCCACAATCAGGACGGTGGGGCCAGAGCCTGCCCGGCGAGCCGGCGGTGCGCTGCCGGGTTGGGATAAATCGGTCATGGATAGGCTCACGTCGTTCTGAGTGGCTGAATGTAGGGCCTCGGGGCACGGCGTCTAGTGGCTAGTACTTATGCAGGCGTTTGCAGGCTGCATCGGCTCACTCAACTGTAGTATTAATATACAGTAATTTGTTACAAATGAGAATTGCTGTCACTACTAACTCGGCTCAACAATTGAAGTTGCGATCTTGCTCGACAGCTCATCAATCCGTAGCTGTCCAGAAGTTTCTACTTGAGGACCGTGCCATACATTCGTATAGTATCTGTAGCCCAAGGGTGGTGGTGGTTTTAGGGGAACGGTTGGGACTCATGCAAGGAGAGCGATGAAAGGGTAGACCGATGACGTACACCTTCAAGCTTGCGCGGAGACTGGCAGTCTCACGAAACTTCAGCATCCTGCCGGTCCTGGTGCTGGTTGCTGGGTGCGCCGGTGGCGATGCCACCTCGCCAGACAACTCTCCCGTTGACGTCCCTGGATCCGGTATCTACGCTTGGCGGCCACGAGAAAGCACTCCCGTGGCGCTGCTCGTCAGTCCCAGCAGCGTCATCGTCGAAACCAACCAACTGCTTCAATTCCGTGCGCTCGGCCGTAATCGGGCCGGCGATGAGGTCGTAGCTCCCGTAACCTGGAGCACGACGGGCGGGACGATTCTGCCAGACGGCAGATTCTCCGCCGCGTCGATCGGCTCGTACCAGGTGACAGGAAGTTCGCGCACGCGTGAAGGCACCGAAATGGTGCAGACCTCCACGATCACCGTTGTTCGCCGCCAAGCCAAGGTAAAGTGGGTCGTGGTGACCCCCGGTAGCACCACGCTGAACCCCGGCGTGAGCCAAACCTTTGCGGCCATCGGCCGGCTGGCGGGCGGTGACTCCGTGCCCATCGGCGTCACCTGGTCTGCCAAGGGCGGCACTATTGACGCCGGAGGCCTCTACGTGGCGGGTGACACGGTTGGGACCTTCCAGGTGATCGCGATTAAGAACGCGAGCACCCTGGCAGACACGGCCACGATAACCATCAGTGCGCCACCCTCGCCGGTGCCCCCGTCGGATTCGGTGCCTACTCCACCGGTTATACCCGTGGAGCCGGTGCCTCCAGCGCCAGACACCACGCCGACGCCGACGCCACCACCTCCGGCTCCAGTGCTCGCCCAGGTGACGTTACTGCCTGCATCGGCCACCCTGGCCCCAGGCACCAGCAGGCAGTTCTCGGCCTATGGGCGCAATACCGCCGGGGATAGCATCGCCGTGAATGCGGTGTTCTCGGCGACTGGCGGGACGGTGACTACCGGTGGCCTGTTTACCGCGGCGTCGTCTGCTGGATCCTTCCGCGTGATCGCGTCGGTCGGGAGCTTGGCCGACACTTCCACCGTAACCGTCCCCCAACCCTTGGGGAGCGGCTCCGGATTTAGTGGAATTGCCTTCGGGCCGTATCACGTCCCGCTCGACAGCCTGGGACGGCCCGGCTTCTACTACTCCGGCGGGACTCGCAACGGTGTCCCTTCTAGCCTGCTGTCAGACCTCAGCCAAGTCCGGGCAGCCAGGGGCCGTGTAGCCATCTCGCTCCTTCGCCTGAAGACCCAGGACGCGACGGGCAAATTGAGCGTCCCTACCACACAGGCGTACATTGCGACCTGGCCCGACATCTCGTCCTATATAGCCGACGGTACGGTCGTCGGCGTCGTCGTGGCGGACGACATTACTTGGCCCGTGGCGTGGGGTGGCGAGAGCCCTCCGCTGGCTCGGATCGATTCGATCGCGCTCCTGGTGAAGAACCGCTGGCCCAACGCGGTGACCATGGTGCGAGCCACGCCGACCCAGTTGGTCGGGCGGACGTGGCGCTGGCTCGAGACGGGTTGGGCCCAATACGACGGCCCGTACCGCAGCGGCCCACCGGGCACGTATCGAGCAAACCAGGTGGCGAGTGCCAAGGCCCAGCGACTCGGGCTCGTACTCTCACTAAATGTGCTGAACGGCGGCTGTGGGCCGGTGGAGCTCGGGGCCTGCATGCCCGAGGCGCCAGGCACCAGCATCCTGGGGACCTTTGCCGACGCAGCGACGGTGCGGCGCTATCAAATGAGTGCGGCTGAGGTTCTGTACTACGGCCAGACCTTCTTGGCTGAGCCGTACAACTGTGCCTTCATCCATTGGCAGTGGAGCCCGATCTGGACCGCGAGTCGTCCGCTGGAACAGGTGCAGGGGGTTCAAGCATTCGATACCCGCCCCGAC
>DASYVW010000417.1:0-3754 GCA_035936675.1 Gemmatimonadales bacterium | reverse complement strand
TGCACCACTCACCATCACCCCCGCGAAGCTGAGCCAACCTGCCAGGCGGCTGTCTTCAGCGGTCTCGTGGCGCCAGCTCGCGACCAGCAGGACAATGAGCGCCCAAGACGAAAGCAGGACCTCCGGCAGCAGGCCGGTCGTGATATCCATGGGATTGGTCATGTCCAGCTGCAGCTGCATCAGCGCCTCTCCCCTGCTACGACCGGGGCGGCACCGAGCCTGGCGGTACTCGGCGTTCTGTTCTGCTGAACGGTCTCGACGAAGCGGCGGGTTGCGGGCTCCATCCGGCGGAGGACAGGGCCAGGAAAGAGTCCCAGCCACACAATGCCTACGACGAGCGGCACCAGGACGGCCAGTTCTCTACGGGTCAGGTCGGTCAGGCCCTCATTCTCCGGCTTATCGAGCGGGTTGAAGATCATCCGCTGCAATGCCCAGAGCAGGTATGCCGCGGCGAAGATCACACCCGTGGTGGCAAGGCCGGTTGCCCAGGGATATGCCGCGAAGCTCCCCAGCAGCACCAGGAACTCGCCCACGAAGCCATTGAGCCCGGGAAGGCCGATCGAGGACAACGCCACGACCGTCAAGATCAGGCTGAAGATGGGCACCACCCGCGCGATGCCACCGTACGCCTCGATGAGACGGGTGTGCCGACGCTCGTAGATCATGCCGATCAGGAGGAACAGCGCTCCGGTGGAAATCCCATGGCTGATCATCACCATGAGCGCACCCTGAACGCTGATCACCGTGACGCCCCAGATGCCCAACATGACGAAACCGAGGTGGCTCACCGAGGAGTAGGCGACCAGCTTCTTGATGTCGGGTTGGACCATGGCGACCAGTGCCCCGTAGATGATGCCGATCACCGCCAGCACCACCATCAGGTGGGTCACCGCCGGGGACATGGCCACCTGGGGAAAGAAGGGCACGGCAAAGCGGAGAAAGCCGTAGGTCCCGATCTTGAGCATCACTGCGGCCAGGAGCACACTGCCCGCGGTGGGCGCTTCGACATGGGCGTCGGGGAGCCAGGTGTGCAGCGGGAAGATCGGGACCTTGATGGCGAACGCCAGTGCGAAGGCCGCGAAGAGCCAGGGCGCGGCGGGACCCAGTGTGCCGGCGTTCTGGAGCAGATGGTCGTAGGCGAACGAGATCGTGCCGGTACTCGCGGCGATCTTCCAGGCCATGACGACAATGGCCACCAGCATCAGGAGCGAGCCCGCCATCGTGTAGATGATGAACTTGATGGCCGCATAGAGCCGGTTGGCCCCACCCCAGATTCCGATGATGAAGTACATCGGGATCAACATGATCTCGAAGAACACGTAGAACACGAACAGGTCGAGCGAAATGAACACCCCGACCAGACCGGTCAGGAGGGTGAGCATCAAGGCGTAGAATGCGCGCTCCTTCTTGGTGATGGAGCTCCAGCTCGCCAGCACGCTCAGAGGCATCATGACAGTGGTGAGCAATACCATGAAGAGCGAGATACCGTCGATGCCAACCCGATAGCTGATCCCCCACCGAGGAATCCAGGGAGCGCTGGACGCCAGCTGCATGCCCCCCTGCTCCGGATCGAACGCCCACCAGAGTCCGACCGAGAGGACAAACTCCAGCAGGGTCACGATGAGCGCCATCCGCCTGGCGCTGCGCTCGTCACCCAGTACGATCGGCACCACACCCGCGAGCGGAAGCAGCACCAGGGCGTGGAGAATCCACCGGTCAAATGAGATAGAAGCGAGAAGCTCGCTCATCGAATCATCACTGGACCACGGTGTGCAACACCCACAGGGCGCCTACCAGGAAGAGCACGATGTACACCCCGACTTGACCGGTCTGGAGCCTGCTGCCGAGCCATCCCAGTCCGCGAGAGAGCTTGGCCGTTCCGTTCACCGCCGTGCCGTCCACCACGCCCTGGTCCACGCCGCGCCAGAGGATGACGCGGGAGAACCAGACCAGTGGGCGGACGATGAGACCGTCGTAGAGCTCGTCTACGTAGTACTTGCGGTACAGGACCCTGGCCAGGCCCGTGTCGGCGGGAGACTCAGCGGCAGGCAGGGTTCGGCGACGCAAGGTGGCCCACCAACCGGCGACGAGTCCGACGGCACCGATGGCCACCGCGGCCCCGACGAGGAAGAACTCGGTGCGGCCGTGGGGCATCTCAAGAGCGAAATAGCGGGCGGCGGGCGCGGTCACCGGCTCGAGCCAGTGCTCGAGCGCGCCACCTCCACCCAGGAACGGCGGCAGGTTGAGTATCCCGCCGATGGCGCTGAGCACGCCCAGCACCACCAGCGGGCCGGTCATGACCAGCGGGGCGTCGTGGATATGGGCCCGTTCCTGCTCGCCGGTCCGGTTCTCCCCCAGAAAGGTCATCGCCATCAGTCGTGCCATGTAGAAGGCGGTCAGGAGCGCGGCGATTAGACCCATCGCGTAAAACAGGTGGTAGATCGGGATGCTCTCACCCCGGGCGTAGGCCGCGGCCAGGATCTCATCTTTCGAGAAGAAGCCGGAGAACGGCGGAATGCCGGCGATGGCGAGGGTAGCGATCAACATGAGCCAGAAGGTCACCGGCATGTACTGCTTGAGGCCGCCCATGTTGCGCATATCCTGCGCGTCGGCGTGGGAGTGCGTGGCGTGATACGCGTGATGCATGGAGTAGATCACGCTGCCGGCGCCGAGAAACAGCAGAGCCTTGAAGAAGGCGTGGGTGGCCAGGTGAAACATCCCGGCGGTGTACGCCCCGGTTCCCACGGCGAGGAACATGTAGCCGAGCTGGGAAACCGTGGAGTAGGCCAGGACCTTCTTGATGTCGTACTGGCGTAGGCCGATGGTGGCGGCGAAGAGCGCCGTGAGGGCACCGATTCCTGCCACGACGGTGCTCGAGAGCGGCGCCAGGGCGAACAGGATATTGGTCCGAGCCACCAGGTAGACGCCCGCAGTGACCATGGTGGCCGCGTGGATCAGCGCTGAGACCGGTGTCGGGCCGGCCATGGCGTCGGGCAGCCAGGTGTACAGCGGGATCTGCGCCGACTTGCCGGTGCAGCCCAGGAAGAGGAAGAGCGTGATGGCCGTGACGAGGCCACTCCCGGCAGAAAGTACGGCAGGGGCCTTCTCCACCATCCCAGTGAAGGTCAGCGTCCCGAGCGCGTGCCAGATCATGAACATGGCCATCAGGAAGCCGAAGTCGCCGATCCGGTTTACGATGAATGCCTTCTTGCCTGCGTCCGCGTTGACCTTGTCGTTGAACCAGAAGCCGATCAGGAGATAGGAGCAGAGGCCCACACCCTCCCAACCGATGAACATGACTGGGAAGCTCGATCCCAGGACCAGCACCAGCATGAACACCACGAAGAGGTTGAGGTAGGCGAAGTACCGTGCGTACCCGGGATCCTCCTTCATGTATCCCACGCTGAACAGGTGGATCAGGCTCCCGACCCCGGTCACGACGAGCAGCATCACCGCAGAGAGCTGGTCCACCTGGAACGCCATGTCGATCTGGAGTGTACCGACGGGCATCCAGCGCCACAGGTTGACGATGATCGGGGCGTGGGGTGGATGACGCCAGAGCTCGAGGAGCACTCCGGCGGCCACCACGAAAGACGCAACCAGCACGCCGACCCCGACCGCGGACACGGCATCCTTGGCCCCAGGACGGCGGAGCGCCAACGCGCCATTGACCAGGAACCCGGCCAGTGGCAGAGCGACGGTTAGCCAGACCCAGTGAGAGATCATCGGTCCCCGCTTCTCGTCATCCTGAGCG
>DASYVW010000416.1:0-2240 GCA_035936675.1 Gemmatimonadales bacterium | reverse complement strand
CGGAGAACACGGCGAACCTCGGCCAGCGCAGTCGCGGGACTAGGAATCAGGAACAGCACGAAGGCCAGCAGCGCCGCATCGGCAACCGACTCGCGGATGCCGAGCTGCGCCAGGTCCATGGCGGCGAGCGGTGCCCTCGCCTCGCGCCTCCGGGCCTCGTGCAACATGCCCGTTGCTCGGTCCACCCCGATCACGCGGGCCTTGGGCGCTGCCGCGCGAAGCGCTGGGAGCAGCGAACCGGTGCCCGCGCCCAAATCCAGCACCATGGAGGCTTCGGCTAGTCGCATCGCGGCGATCAGCCGCTCGCTCGTCGGCTGGAGGACCGGCGCCCACAAGTCGGCGTACTCCCGCGCCGACGCCGAGTACAGCCCCGCGAGCACCTGGGATGGATGGGTCTCTGGCCAACATGACATGACTGCTATACCATAGGAAAACGCCTCTTCCTCGCAAGCCCTTGCCGACTAGAATCGCTGAGCTGCAGGCTGCAATCGCGGACCGCTACCGTCTCGAGCGTGAGCTCGGCCAAGGCGGCATGGCGACGGTCTACCACTCACCTCGGTGGGCGCCTTCGCCCGGTAGATCCTGTCCCAGTGCTTTTCCCGGCTCATTTCTCACTGGCTGGTCGAGGTCTTGGGCTGATCGGCCGGGTTCACGTAGGTCAGCTTCCATGGCCCCGTTCCGTGTAGTTGAAGCACGGTGGCACCTTTTGCTTGCGCGAAGTGGCGCATGCCTCCCGGAATCATCCCGAACGTACCGGCCGGCAAGGTGCTGAGCTTGGCCGCATCGAAGGTATCTCCCATGCCGACCTGAAACTTGCCCGAGATCACGGTGACGTGCTCGTCCGCCTGATGGAAGTGCGGAGGTAGGCGGTAGCCGTCCGGCATTGACAGCCGCATGGTATAGAGTCCCGGCTTGGTTGGGTCCCCGTCGAGCACGGCGAGCTTCGCGCCTGCTGGCAGGATGGCCGGGGCGGGACCCCACTGGATCGCATCCGGAGTGACGACCACGGCCTTTGGTGCTTGGGCAGCGACGGAGGCGATTGGCAGAGCCAGAACCGCCAGAACGAGCGTGCATCGCATGACTACTCCTTCTGAGAGGCCGGCCGCGTGCCGCAAGGCGGCGGGCGAGGAGACGAGAGACACAAAGTACGGCGGCACTCTACCATTAAAGGCGGTGCGACACTGGTCAAGAGGGATTTGATATATCGTCGCAGTGACAGTCAGCCTCGGCTCCAAAGCCTTCCAGTCCCTCTTTGGCGATGATTGGCACCATCGCCAGTGCCGCAACGGGATCCGCCCACCACAAACCCGCGAATGTATTAAGCGCCACACCGGCAAGCGCGATGACTGACAGGTAGGCACAAATCGAGGTTTGCATGGCGTCCGCTTCCAAGGCCCGGCTCCCGAGCGCCACGGCCACCCGGCGCTTCGCTCGGGCCAACACCGGCATGACGAAGGCTGACAATACCAGGATGGCGAGTCCCACGACGCTCGAATCGGGGGCCTCACGCTGCCAGAGAGTTATTACGCTATCAACAGCGACATAGGCGGATAGCGCTAGGAACGAGCCGCCGATCACTCGACGAGTAAGCCACTCTACCCGTTCGCGGCGGACCGAGTCACGGTCGGACCGCAGTCGCCATTGGGCGGCCACGCTCGCGGTTACTTCGATGGCGCTGTCCACCCCAAAGCCGGTAAGCGCAACACTCCCGGCAACCACACCGGCGACCAGAGACACAACGGCCTCGATCGTGTTATACCCGATCGTGAGGTAATTGAGCCAGAGTCCCCGGCGCACGAGCGCCAGGCGCGGGACAACAACTTCGGTCATGACTCGAACACTAGTGGCCGACCCCTGCGGTGTGCCAGCTTCTCCGCTTAACCGGCACCGCCCGTGCCCTTACGCTCCCATCATGTCCCGCCGCGTAGGGTCGATTCTCCTGCTGCTCGGTCTCCTCCTCGCCATGGCACCACGTCCTGGTGGGAGCATGGGCTGCGGGTCAATGGTCCAGTCAGGCGGGAGCTGGATCCAGCACGGTGGCTCGGCCGGCGGCTGCACCGCGTCGATGCCTGCCGCGAGCTGCCTCGGCGGCATCTGCCTGGCATTGCCCACACTGCCCGAACTCGCGGGTGCGGCGATGGAGCACTATTTGACTGCGTTAGCCCCGTCCGACCTCATCACTCACCGCCCGCCTCCTCCCCAGCCCCCACCGCCCGAAGCTTAAGCCTCGCACCGGCACC
>DASYVW010000415.1:0-6159 GCA_035936675.1 Gemmatimonadales bacterium | reverse complement strand
AGGCCCATTGCTCTGGACGGCGCTTGCGGTCGGCATAATCGAAGTGGGTCTCGCGAGCGCCTGGAGGCGTCGGCAGTGAGCCTGAAGCCGGTGGTCGATGCGTTCGAGCGCGCCCCCGCCGTGCGGGACCTGGGCGATCGTCTTCCAGGCCGTGGCGGCACGCTCCGGCTGGGAGGCCTTCCCGGGTCGAGCGGGGCGGCGTTGGTGGCGTGGCTGGCCCGGACCTATCCCCAACGCCTGCTGACCGTGATCGCCCCATCGCCAGCAGACGCTGAGCGGTGGCTATCGGACCTGGCGCAGCTCACCGAGGTATCCACCGCCCTCTATCCTCAGCGAGAAGCGTTGGGCGAGGACGAGCCCCATTACGAGATCGCCGGAGAGCGAGCGGAAACGATTCAGGCGCTGCTCGAGGGCCGGCTACGGATCCTGGTGACCACCGCGCGTGCCACCGCGGAACGAACCCTCCTGCCTGCCGCACTCCAGCGGCTGAGTCTGAGGTTGGCGGTCGGGGACAGCCGCGCGCCCGCCGAGGTCGCCCGCTCGCTCGAGGCCATGGGATACCAGCGGGTACCGACCGTGAGCGAGGTCGCCGAGTTCAGTGTACGCGGCGGAATCCTCGACCTGTACGGCTTCGGCATGGCGGCACCTGCCCGGCTGGAGTGGTGGGGCGACGAGATCTCCTCTCTTCGCGGATTCGATCTGACCACGCAGCGATCGCTCCAGGAGCTGAGCGACATCACGGTGTTGCCGATCAACACCATTGCGGTAAGAGACGAGATGGACGCCCGTCCGCCCGTCCGCCAGACCCTCCTCGAGCTCCTTCCCCCAGACACCCTGCTGATCCAGGAAACCGCCGGGCCCGACTTCGACGAGGTCAGCCGGGCCTGGAACGAGGCCGCTCACCATCTCGAGGTGGCCCGGCGGCTGGGTGAGGATGTGCCCAGTAGGGAGAGCATCTTCCAGCCGCCTGGCGAGTGGCGCGAGCGGCTCGAGCAATTCCCCCGCCTCGTGTTGCGGGACGAGCTGGTGGACCTGCAGTTCGGTTTCTTCCCGCCCGAGCGCATCGACCGGGATCTCAACCGCCTGCGCTCGCTGCTGGGGCCCGGCCTGCCGACCCTGATTCTGTGCGACAATGAGGGGCAGCTCGAGCGCTTGGAGGAGCTGCTCGAGTCGCCGCTGTATCCCGGACAGGGTCCCGCTCGGGGCGCCGGCGCCACGCTTGCCATCGGGGCTCTCGAGGGCGGCTTCGTCATGCCCTCGCTCCGGGTGCTCACCGACCACGAGATCTTCCGCCGGGCGCGCCGCTTGCGCCGGCCGCGCCGGTACCGCGAGGCCGCGCCGTCGGGAGCCACCGGGGCTCTGACGCTGGGCGACTACGTCGTGCACCTCGAGCATGGCATCGGTATCTACCGCGGAATCGAGACGATCACCGCGGGCGAATCCACGCTGGAGGTTGCCATCGTCGAGTACGAAGGGGGCGACCGGCTCAACGTGCCGCTTTACCGGCTCGACCAGCTCGAGCGCTATCGCGCCTCCGGTGAAGATGGAGACCGTCCCCCACCGCGGATCCACCGGCTCGGCGGATCGACCTGGCAGCGGGTTCGGGAGAAGACCCGACAGGCCATCAAGCGGATGGCGGCTGAGCTACTCGATCTCTACGCGCGGAGAAGGGTCACCGGCGGCTACGCCTTTCCGCCCGACACCAAGTGGCAGCGCGAGCTGGAGTCCAGCTTTCTCTACGAGGACACTCCCGACCAGCGAAAGGCCACCGAGGAGGTCAAGCGGGACATGGAGAAGCCGCTTCCCATGGATCGCCTGCTGGTCGGCGATGTCGGATACGGGAAGACCGAGATCGCGGTGCGCGCGGCATTCAAGGCGGTCCAGGGAGGGAAGCAGGTCGCCGTCTTGGTGCCCACGACGATTCTGGCCGAGCAGCACGGCCGGACCTTCATCGAGCGCCTGGCCGACTTCCCGGTCAAGATCGAAGTTCTCTCCCGGTTTCGGACCCAGAAGGAGCAGAAGGCGGCGCTCACCCGCCTGGCCAACGGACAGACGGACATGGTGATCGCGACCCACCGGCTCCTGTCCAAGGACGTCGTCTTCAAGGACCTCGGCCTGCTGGTGGTGGACGAGGAGCACCGATTCGGGGTGAGGCACA
Source organism: Gemmatimonadales bacterium (assembly GCA_035936675.1). Classification (GTDB taxonomy): domain Bacteria; phylum Gemmatimonadota; class Gemmatimonadetes; order Gemmatimonadales; family GWC2-71-9; genus CAVVWJ01. The sequence continues at coordinate 4,001 of DASYVW010000415.1, read as the reverse complement.
AGGAGCGGCTCAAGGCGCTGCGGCTTTCGGTTGACGTGCTCACTCTCACCGCCACGCCGATTCCGCGGACACTCCACCTGTCGCTGGCAGGTCTCCGGGATCTGACCCTGATCGAGACCGCGCCGCGCGACCGATCCCCGATCCTGACTTTCGTCGAGCCGTGGGACGACGCTCTACTGGAGGAGGCGTTCGCCCGGGAGATCGACCGTGGCGGGCAGGTGTTCGTGGTCCACAACCGCATCGAGACCATCGACACCATCGCCGAACGGGTTCGGAAGCTCGCGCCCCGGGCGCGGGTAGGGGTGGCCCACGGGCAGATGGCGGCGGAGGAGCTCGAAAGGGTGATGCGGCACTTCGTTGCGGGTGAGGTGGATATCCTCGTTTCCACCATGATCGTGGAATCGGGGCTCGATGTCGCCAACGCGAACACGATGGTGGTGCACGACGCCCACCGCTTCGGGCTGGCCCAGCTGTATCAGCTGCGGGGCCGGGTCGGCCGGAGTCACCGCCGGGCCTACTGCTACCTGCTGGTGCCCGACTCCATCGACGCGGAAGCCGAGGAACGTCTCAAGGTGCTGGAGCATCATACTGATCTGGGCTCGGGCTACCGGATCGCACTGCGGGACCTCGAGCTCCGGGGGGCGGGCAACCTGCTGGGAGCAGAGCAGTCGGGTCATGCTCAGGCGGTAGGGTTCGACCTCTACCTCCGGTGGCTGGAGGAGACCGTCCGGTCGCTGCGGGGTCAGGGCACCGTGGAGCAGCCGGCGCCGCCGGATGTGGTGCTCGACCACCCCGCGCACCTTCCCGACGGCTACGTCCCGGACGACGACGTCAAGCTCGACCTGTATCGCCGACTGGCGCGGTCTGCCTCATCCGGCGAAATTGACGGGCTCCGCGACGAGTTGCGGGAACGCTTCGGTCCCTTGCCGGCCACCGCCGAGACGCTGCTCGACATGACGCGGCTCCGCGTCATGGGGGCGGCCCTTGGCCTGCAGAATGTGCTGGTGCGGGGAGACGAAGCGCGTCTCACCTTCCGTCCCGGAACCACGCCCAGGCTCGCCGGTCTCACGTCTGCGTTGGACGATGTCCAGCTGGCTGCGGAAGTCCGTCGCACGGTTCCGCTGTCGCTCCGGCTGATGCGGCTGGGCGGAGAGCCGATTGTGCCGGCGCTAGTTCGAGCATTGCGCAGGGCTTCATAAAGACCCTAGACCCTAGACCCATAGACTCATTTAAACGGAGTACAAATGCGTCGGTTCGGCATCTTGATGTCCCTCGTGCTGGCGGCCAGCCTCGGCGCTTGCGGCAGCTTCCGCGATCTCTTCTCGGCGCACGCAGACCTGGTGGCCGAAGCGGGAGACCAGCGACTGACCCCCCAGCGGTTGAGTCAGATCTTGGTGGGGGGCAAGGGCATGCGGGCCAACCGCGATGCGGCGGACTTCGTCACCAACACCTGGGTGGACTACTCATTGTTCGCGCAGGCGGTGGCAGACGGCAAGCTGCCACTCGATTCGGCCAGTATCGCAAAGGCTGTGTGGCCCGAGCTGGCCGAGCTTCGGGGAGGCCACTGGCACGATTCACTGATGGCCCGCCGCTCCAGCTTTTCCCCCAATGCAGCCGACAGTACTTATCAAGCCAACCAGGTCAGGGTTCTTCAGCACATCCTCTTCCGGACCCCGCAGAACGCGGTGCCCGAGGTGCGCAACGCTGCCCGGAAGAAGGCCGAAGGCGCCCTCGCGAAGATCAAGCGCGGTGCCGATTTCGGCCAGCTCGCGTCCCAGGTCTCTGAAGATCCAGGCAGCAAGGGGGACAAGGGTTTCCTGCCCCCCAGCCCGAAGGGGAAGTTCGTACCCGCCTTCGACAGCGCAGGCTGGAGCCTTGCGCCCGGCGCAGTCAGTGGCGTCGTGGAAACGCCGTTCGGCTACCACATCATCAAGCGTCCCAGCCCGGACGCGGTCCGTGAGCGGCTCACCGCATACCTGGCGCAGAGCGCAGGAAGCCGGCTCGATTCCATCTACATGGATAGCCTGGCGATCATCAACAAGATCAAGATCTCCAAGGGCGCGGGCGCGGCCATGCGGGCGGCTGGTGAAAATCCGGAAGAGGCGCGCAACTCGAAGAAGACGCTCACGACCTTCAAAGGCGGGGAGCTCACCGTCGGCGAGTTCATGCGGTGGGTGCGGGCACTGCCGCCGCAGTATGCCGCCCAGCTGAAGCAGGCGGACGACAGCATGCTCACCCAGTTCGCCAAGATCCTCACCCAAAACGTGCTGCTGCTCCGCCAGGCCGACTCGGCGAAGATCGGGGTCACGCCGGAGGAGTGGAAGGGTCTCCAGGAACACTTCCGTGGCCAGCTGGATACGCTCCGCGTCGAGATGGGATTGGACACGGCGGCGCTGTGGGATTCAAGTGCCGCCAAGGCCGACCGGGACAAGGTTGCAGCCATGAAGGTCGACCTGTACTTCGACCGGCTGCTCTCGGGCAAGTCTCGGCTCCGTCCGCTTCCCTCCGCGCTGGCTACACTGCTGCGTGAGCGCTCCGGCTACCGGATCTACGACGCAGGGCTGAACCGTGCCGTCGAGCTCGCCGAAGCGGAGCGCGCCAAGACCGATTCCACCAAGGCCAAGGCTGGGCCAATGCAGCCCGCACCCGGTCCGGCGCCAATTCCGGGAATGGGTCCCACGGCACCGGGAGAGAAGGCCCCAGCCGCGGCACCGCAGCGAGCGACGCCGCCGAAGAGTCCATCCCCCGCGCCCGCGGACACCGCGACCGGCAAGAGGTAGTCACGATGAATGACAGGTTCTCCAGAGCAGGCGCACTGATCGGCGTTCTTCTGCTGCCCGGTGTCGCCAGGCTTGCGGCGCAGGATACGACGGCGGCGGCTTCCGACACGGCGGGCGCGCCACCGGATACGGTGACCACGGGCAATCAGGCGGCGATTCCCGCCCGCGACACGACATTCGTGGTCGATCGGGTGGTGGCTGTCGTCGGCAACCGGCCGGTGCTCGCGTCCCAGGTGGACGAGGAGATCTTCTCCCGCCAGTCCCAGGGAGGCAAGGTGCCCAGCACGCCGGAAGGGATCAATGGCGTACGACACCAGATCGTGTCGTCGATCATCGATGAGGAGCTGCTGGTCCAGCAGGCTCAGCGAGACACCACGATCAAAGTCACCGACGAGGAGATCGCCAGCGGCGTCGAAGAGCAGGTGCGCAAGGTACGGACCAACTTCACATCTGAAGTGGACTACCGGGCCGAGCTCAAGAAGGCGGGCTTCCAGACGCCGGAGGAGTATCGCCGCTGGCTCACCGATCAGCAGCGGCGCGCGGCATTCCAGAACCGGCTGATCGAGAAGCTGCGGACCGACGGCAGGCTCAAGGCGGTGGCGCCAACCGAAAAGGAGATGAGGGCGTTCTTCGACGAGCAGAAGGCCACGCTCGGCAGTCGCCCGGCCACCGTCTCCTTCCGGCAGATCGTCGTCTCGCCCACGCCCTCGGCCGGCGCAAAACTCAAGGCCAAGGCCCAGGCGGACTCCATCGTATTGGAGTTGAGGAGGGGAGCGGACTTCGCTACGGCCGTTCGCCGCTTCTCTCAGGACCCGGGCTCCAAAGACCAGGGAGGCTCGCTCAACTGGTTCCGCCGCGGAGTCATGGTGCCGGAGTTCGAGCGGGTAGCGTTCGCGCTCAAGCCTGGCGTGGTATCCGATGCGGTGGAGTCGCCCTTCGGCTATCACATCATCCAGGTGGAACGGGTGCAACCCGGCGAGGTGCAGGCCCGGCATATCCTCATCGTACCCCAGATCGACTCTGCCCACGTGGACAGCGCGCGAGCCATCGCTGACTCGGTCCGGAAGGCCGTGGTGGCCGGCGCTCCGTTCGATTCCCTGCAACGCATCTATCACGACCGCTCGGCCGAGCGCGATGCCGAGAGCGTGCCGGTGACGAAGTTGCCGGAGGCATATGGGAAGATCATTGGCGAGGCGGACTCCGGAGCAGTGCTCCCCGTGT
>DASYVW010000414.1:0-2186 GCA_035936675.1 Gemmatimonadales bacterium | reverse complement strand
GGCACAGGCGTGTATCTGGTACGAGGCGGGATACGCTGCAACGATCACCGGGAACACCATCGCTGGGTGCGGCAACGGCAGCACGTCGACCTGGCCGAGCGATGCCGGTATCCAAGTGACGAACAGCTATCCGATCACGATCACCAATAACACCGTGAGCGGGGCGAACAACGGAATCGTGGGCATGGCAGTCGGCGGCTCCTCGAATCCCGACTACATAACGGGCAACCGAGGCCCCAAGGCGCTCGGCATTCATGCCAGCGGCAATACTGTAACCCAACCGCATGGGTGGGCTGCAGGGGTCCGTACCAGCGGTACCGGAGCGGATACTGCGTTTACTTGGACCGGGCATTCGACATGGACCGGCAACAGCTATAACACGACCGGGAACGTGTCGGCGGCATGGACTTGGCAGAATGCTGGAAAGACGCAAGCGCAGTGGCAGGGGTTGGGCTTTGACACACCTTGACCCATGAAGGGCTGCAGAGTGGTTGCCTGATCAAAGAATTTGATTGAGGATGCCCCGTCCGCCACTCTTAGAAGTGAGCGGGCGGGGCCTTCTCATGTGGTTTCTGCGAGCCATTCCCATCCAGCAAGGAGTCCCACAGGGGCTCTTACAGCTTTCAAATCGGAGTCGTATGTTACAAGAGAGCTGCGGGTGAAATCCTCACGGGCCACACATCCGTTACACAACCGATTTGGGCTGGGCACTGGCTGTTCGAACAGATCTTTCCACGTTCCAGCAGACTGGTGATTTCGTCGACCGGCTGTGCGTTGCTGCCACAAAGGTCCCCGGATTCATGGTTTTGCAGCAGCGGCCGGACGGTTAGCATGTGTACGCCCAGACCTGGATTATGACTATCAGAGTGATGCCGAGCTGGACGTCGGATCCCAGCTCATCAACCGACAAACTCAACAGGCTTGGGCGGTCTTCAGCAGCTGCAATCATTCGGTGAGGCAGAGGTTGGAACGCGCACCGCGGAGATCACCTGGATGGAATTCTCAGGGATCAGGTCGAGGCTGGAGTGGCGAGCTCAGATGAGTGCGGCGCTTTGAGCGCCCTCGACGCACCTGGGAGTCGGTCCCCCTACATCCCACTGATCCGGCGGCTGACCCAGGAGTTCCCGAAGTGGATCGTTTGGAAAAATGCCGACGCGGCTCTGTCGGGCTCGGGAGACATCGACTCAGCGGCGCCGCTCCGGGACTGGGACGCGATCCTAGCCACGTTCCGAGCCTGGGCCGAAGACGTGGGGCTCGGACCGGTAATCGAGTGTCGCCACCCGCCTAAAACCATGTTTCTGTTAGCCGTAGACCAGTCGCGCCGGACATTCCTGGAGCTCGACGTGCTCGGCCGGAAGTATTTCCGTGGGGGGACCCTCTTTCAGGCGGATGAGTTGATGCCGCTCGCTCGGCTGGATCCTCGCGGGTTCCGGGTAATCCGCCCCGCTGCCCAGGCGATCATTCTCTGGCTCTGCAATGGTCTGAGGTGGGGCGGCCGGTCCGATTCCGCCGCGCTCCAGAGGCGTCGCGTGGTTGAGCTGCTCAGGGAGGATTTCGAGGGGCTGTCACAGGCGGCGAGATGTCTACACCTGCCAGAAAGAGCGGTACTCGAGGGTGCCGAACGCCTGGTGAATGGGACCTGGGATCGGGCGTCGATGTTGAAAATCGAAGGCTCCGCTATCCTCCGAGCCCTCTCGGCGCCCCGTATTCTGTTGAGCAGGGCTCGATTCCGCCTCTGGACTAAGCAGAGCTGCCCCGTGCTGCGCACGGTGTTCTATTCGGAACGAAAAATTCCCGAGGACTACAACTCCTGGCTTCGGGAGGTCCGGAGCAGGCACCGTGTATTCGATACCTAAGAACGGAACAGCAATGCCGGGCAGTCCTGACGGACCACCACGCAGCCGAGCTAGCGGGCAAGTGATCATGATCGTGGGGCCGGACGGTGCCGGCAAGACCACACTCTGCACTGCTCTGCTAGAGCGGCTCTCGGCTAATGTCCGCGTCCGGCTGCTGGCCAAACGACCAGGAGCCGAGAGGCCAGGAATCTTGCCGCACCGTGAGCCCCGAGGTTCCAGCGCCCAACCGCATCGCCATCCTGCCTACTCCGCAGGAGTATCTCTGGGCAAGGCGCTCTACTACACAGCCGATTTTTCGCTCGGATGGATGCTGAAGGTTGTGCCGTTTGT
>DASYVW010000413.1:0-1726 GCA_035936675.1 Gemmatimonadales bacterium | reverse complement strand
GCCCGGCCCCTTGCTGGAATGCGAGGAACAGGTATTGGTCGCCGACCGTGCCCGACTCCTTTTCCACAGCGGTGCAGTGCCGCTGCTTCTTCCCCACCCACGTCCATTGCTCGTCGATCTCCAGATGCCGGGCGTCGATATCCCGGACCTTCTCGTCGAGCAGTTCCTGGCACCCTTCCCCAAACCGGACCATCAACCGCATGACGGTATCCCGGTGGACTCCCGCAGTCCGCTCCACGGCCCGAATGCTGTTCCCTTCACACAGCATCTTCAGGCAGAGCAACTGCTTCTCACGACTCAACACATTCGCCACGAGATTCGCCCTTGATCTGCGGCAAACCACCTTGGAGAATGCAGTTGTTCGGACTGGTCTCTCCGGTGATTCACCTGGGTGACTGTCGGCCCCGGTTCCGCCTGCAAGCGGGATCGGGGCTTATCATTTCCGGGCACAGCGCCCGGAGAACTCCTTGCCTGAGAAAACGACCGCGTCTAAAATGACCGTGGCCGTGCCAAGCGACACGGCCACGGTTCAGCGGCTGATCTTTGAGGTAGTCGCTGGCACACCGCATTTCCTCCATTCGCTTGCGACGGTGTTGCTTCACCGTCTGGTGCCGAACCGCGAAAGCCGTAGTCCTGCCAAGGGCTGCGGCTTTGTCGTTGGCGGAATGGTAGAGCCTGCCGGGAGTTACGTTTTGTGCCTTGTCGTCTTTTGTCGCTTTTTTGTCGTGTTTTTTATTGCTTCCACTGGTCCGGGTTGTCGTTGATAGTGCGCATAATTGATTGCGCAGAGCCGCCCGCTTCCTCAGCGTACCGCCTAACGACTTGGATCATTTTGGTGTATGGATCTGATTTCTTGGCTTGGACGTATCTCTGAATACACTCGCGAGCCTCGGTAGTCAGTTTCCTTCGGTATTTCTCGACGGGTTTCGGATTGTCGCCGACATTGTCGCTGGACAGGCTGAACATGGCCATTCTCTGGTGGTCGATCACAAATACCAGAGAGCCCCACAGTGGGTTGGCCTTGTTGTCGATGTGCAGCTTGCCCTTCACCACCTTTATCCCGGCTGGTGGGTAGCGAGAATTGACCAATGGCCAACCCTTTGGGTGTTCGCCGATTCGGTACGGGATCAATCCGCCGGCCACAACGAGGTCATGCAACGCCCACATGGCGACATCAGGCGGAGTCATGGGGTACATGACGGCCCGGACCATCAGATCGGCAAAAGGAACCGACTGAGGAGCGATGCACGATGCCACATCTTTGGCGCGTTCAACCGCCGCGCGGATGCGATCTTCGCGAGGCCGCGGATAGAGCGGCGTGATATCGAGGCCCGCCACGTCACCGCCTTGAAGGGTGACACCCTGAAAGAAGAATCACGGCAGCCGGTTCAAGGTGTCCGGTTTTCGGGAGCGACCCTATCCGTGATCCGTTCAGACTACCGCGCCGGGTCAAAACCGGCCACGATTCCAATTTAGGACACTACCCGATTCCCGCCCCCTTCCACCCGTCCTTGACAACCCCACCGCCCACGGGCTGAAATGAGACCCCGCGGCACAGCTTCCGCGGACGGCTCTCCGCCCGGTGGATCGCGCGATGCTCATGTACGACCAGATGGTGCTCCTCAGCGGCCGGGCCAACCCGGCCCTCGCCGCGGAGATCGCCGCGTATCTCGGCGTGACGCTGGGGGCCATCGAGATCGGCACCTTCCCGGACGGCGAGACGTCG
>DASYVW010000412.1:0-4331 GCA_035936675.1 Gemmatimonadales bacterium | reverse complement strand
ATCCGGAGGAAGGGGAAGTACCTCTCGTTGACCCAACCCGCGCCTGTGTACTGAGCGCAGGAATCGGATGCACCTCAAGCGGCCCGCGCCAACACCTCGCGCAGACGCTCGCCCGCCATGCGCTGCCACCCTTTCCTTGCGCCATCGAACGCAAACGCGTTGGCCGGAAGGAAGCTGGAGTGCTCGAGCGCGAGCCGAGTGCCACCCGATGGCGTCGGCGTGAGCGTCCAGCTGACCACGGTGTCCAGGCCCGATGACTCCGGGCCGCTCCGCCAGGAATAACGGAGGCGCCTGGGCGAATCGACCTCCAGCACCTCGCAGTGCACGATCCCATCCCACCACGGCGTTGGGTCCGACTTGAAAGTGAAGCTGTTCCCGACGACGGGCCGCAGGTCGGTGGCCATGAGCCACTCCGCCAGCAGTTTGGGCTCGGTCAGCGCACACCATACTTTCGCGGGTGAGTGTGGCAGGTCGAACTCCACGGAAATCGACTTCGTTTCGGCTTTGGCGTTCATTCATCCATCCCCTTGAGCAATGCTTGAAGTCGGTCGACGCGTTCAAGCCAGAACGCCTGGTAGTGCGCGATCCAATCGATGAGCGGTCGTAATCCCTTTGGCTCGACCCGGTAATAGACGAGGCGACCGTCCCGCCGTTCGGACACAAGGCGAGCTCTGCGGAGCGTGGCGAGGTGCTGGGAGACGAGCTAGCGCGCCTGGCTCCGTGAGGCAGGTCACAGCCGAAGGAGCGTGGGAAGGTGTATGGTTGCCGACGGCAGAGTGCGTGCTTTCCTGTTTTCCGCGCCCAGCCAACCCGCCCGCGTGAAAAAGGAAACACCATGTACAGACTTGAGAAGCATTCCAAGCCAGGAATGGCGTTGAGGGCATTGCTACTGCTCGCTTTTGCGGTCGGATGTAGTGACAGCACCTCACCCGCTCCAGACCTCTCTCCAACTACCCCGGGTGCAGGCCGAGAGGCAGTCAGTGTCAGTGGCCTAGGTCCAGCGCCAGTGTTCCTTGGAGCGGCCGGCACGTACGTGATCCTGGCCAAATCCAAAATCTCGAACGTTCCAACGTCGGCGATTATAGGGAATGTTGGACTGAGTCCATCTGCCGCTAGTTTCATCACCGGATTTGCACTAATCCCTTCAGCAGGCGGGACCTTTGCGAAGTCATCTCAGGTGACTGGGAACGTGTATGCAGCCAATTATGCGGCTCCAACTCCCGCGAACCTCACCAGGGCTATCGGTGCCATGCAAACCGCGTACGTCAATGCGGCCGGACGGAAAAACCCCAATCACACTGAACTGTACGCTGGCAATATTGGCGGGCGAACTCTTCGCCCCGGCCTCTACAAGTGGTCGAACACGGTCCGCATCCCGAGCAATGTCACACTCCGCGGTGGCGCAGCGGATGTCTGGATCTTCCAGATCGCGGGAGGTCTTACCCAGGCCTCCGCGACGAAGGTGATCCTGACCGGGGGCGCACTGGCGAAACACGTTTTCTGGCAGGTCGCCGGTGTCGTGGCCATTGGAACGACGGCGCACCTGGAGGGTGAGGTCCTGTCGAAAACAGCGATCACGCTGAAAACTGGCGCATCGGTGAACGGCAGCCTGTTGGCACAGACCGCCGTCACTCTGCAGAGTAACAGAGTTGTAAAAAGGTAGCTAAACGAGCGTAGAAGCCGTTTCGTAGAGCATGCAGTGCATGAGATACAGCAGCAGTAACAGGCCGTCGCGAGACGGCCTGTTTCGTTATTCCGAGCCACGAAAAAGCCAATATGGCAAGTGGAGCGGACCGGGATCGAACCGGCGACCCCCTGGTTGCAAAGCCGAATGAGAAGGTACTCAGATTCTACAAGTTGTTGAACCTCTACGCGCTGTCCTGGGCATCGGCGTTGTGGTTCAAGAGCGATTCTGACGCTGATTTCGCAAGAAACTCACAACAGAACTCACAACACTCCAATGCTGCCCCTCGGTCGCATTTGGCGTGGTCCCTCGTGTATAGCTCGCCAACCTCGACATGGGACGAGTGAGCCACCAATGTTATGGAGTGGGAATGGACACTTACAGTTCCAGTGGGCTGCAGCGTCAGTGCGGCAGACCCCAGAATGGTCCGGGCGACTTGTATCCGAGTGGAGAGATGACACGGATCGGTTGGGTTCGTTTGCGTACCGCAACCCCCATAGGCAGCGAGACCAGAAGTACTAATTCTTAGTTGGCCGCACTCCTAACGATCACTGGCCCGGGGGAGCAGCTCATGGAACAGTCGCCTGCCGTTTCTCCGCTGGCTCGTCCCGCGCCCGGCCGGAATGACCGGGCGGTTGCTGCGCTGCGGATCGCGGTCGGCGTTCTCTTTCTGGTCTTTGGAGAGTATAAGGTGTTCGGGACGGAGTTTGTGTTCGGGGGTGGGTTCCAAGGCTGGATCCAGCGCTTCCTTGCTGAGGGCAGCGCCTATCCGTTTATGGTGCCGGTGCTGCGGGGGTTGGTGCTGCCGCACGCCCTCCCGTTCGCCCTGCTCGTGGCCTACGGCGAGCTCGCCTTGGGCGTCTCCCTCGTCCTGGGCCTTTGGGTGCGTCCCGCGAGCCTCTGCGGACTGGTCTACATGCTCGCGCTGTTATTCTCAGCGAACTACCCGGGACCGGACGCGGCGTTCTGGCATTACCTCGGCGCGGCGTTGGAGCACCTCGTGCTGGCACTCTGCTTCGCAGCCTTCCTGATCGGCGCGCCAGAGCGGGTATGGTCCGTGATCCCAGTCTGGAGGAGCCGGTCGGCCTCGGCGCGCCGTGGGGCTTTTAAGGGGTCACGGTGATCGTACCAGTGAATCCAGGATAGCTCGAGGGAGGATGCAGGCTGCAGTGGTAAGGATAGTTGCCAGCTTGCGTAAACATGAAATCAAAGGTGCCGGCCGCTGACCCACCGCCTCCGTACCCACTACCGCCCGTTCCGGGAGGGTTGAGGGCAGAGCTGCCCCAGGCACCGGCGTCGCTCGTCGTAGTGTGAGCTGAGGGACCATTATTGGTCCACCGCACTGTGGTGCCCGCCTTAATCGTCAGCGAAGCCGGGGAAAAGGTGAAGTCCCGGATGGTGACCCCGACGGTGCCACTTGGGAGCGGATTTGGCATCTGCCCGCTGGCCGGATTCGTGGGGGTCGAGCCGCATGCGAACGTAGCGGCGACTGCGGCGATCGCCAGAGGTCGTGAGAGATACATGTTCCCCCTGAAAGTATCGAGGGTTACGCTTATCCTCGGTCGCCGAGGGTCAGCATGACATTTCCCTCCCTTTCCCGTACACGGCAGGTCTCGACCGGCTCCTTGGCCGGCCCGGTCTTGACAGCGCCCGTTCGGCAGTCGAACTGGGAGCCATGCCAGGGACACTGCACCACACCACCGATCATCACCCCGCCGGCCAGAGAGCCGCCACGGTGGGTGCAGCGATCATCGAAGGCGACATAACCTTCCTCTGTCCTCGCGAGCACCAGCCTGCGGCCGTTGACGCGGAGGAGCTTCATCTGGTCCACCTTGAGCTCGTTCGCCTGGGCAACGACGACCGGTTGGTCCGACCTGAGCTGGAACTTCTCCTCCTTCCATGTTCCCGCCTCAGCGTAGCGATGGTCCACGCTAATCTGATTGCGACTGACCAGCACACCGCCCATCCAGCCGCCCGCCGTCAGGAGCACCACTCCGATGCCCTCGAGCGTAACCACGGCCACGTCGGGCAGCACTCCCGCATGACCCCGCACCACCCAGGCACCGATGAACAGAATGACCGCCGCAAGGTTGGCGAGCATATGCTTGGTCGCGCGTTGCTTCCCTGTGCTCTTCGGCGGCACCGTGTAGAAGTAGTCGATGAAACCCGGAACTGCTGCTACAAGTGCAGCGACAATTCCAGCCAGACTCAAATAGGCGCCGGTGGTCCACCACGTGGGTCGCTCAGCTAACCGTCCCGCCAGATCGAAGAAGAACGCGCCATAGAGGAACGCGAACGGAAAAGGGATCAGCGCGGGATGGATCGGGTGACCCTTATAACTCGCCTTGCTTCTCATCGTTGTTGGTCCAGGTGACGGTGGTTCCAGTGCGGACGCTGAGATTCGATGGCACGAAAGCTCTCCTCACCGGTTCGAGCCCAGCACTTACAAGGCTGTTGTTAGGAAGTGCCGGGCTGTAGCGGGCATCGACTTACGTAGTGGCGTTGCTGAGCTTCTTCTGGATCTCCTCCGCCCGATCCAAATGCTTCTGTAGGACAGGTTTTGCCTTCTCGATGAGCGCCTTCAGCTCTCCATTCTGGGCCGCCCCGTGGGCTTTCTCAGCCAAGTCGATCACGGCCTTGTGAATCG
>DASYVW010000411.1:0-3258 GCA_035936675.1 Gemmatimonadales bacterium | reverse complement strand
CACCCACCAAACTCGAGGTGCCCGGTGAAGTGGAGTACGCCGGACGCGGCGTGTCTTACTGTGCCGTGTGTGACGGCGCTTTCTTCAAGGGCGAGACCCTCGCGGTCATTGGGGGCGGTGACGCGGCAGTGGAGGAGGCGGAGTACCTCACCCGATACGGCGCGAAGGTGTACGTCATTCACCGACGCGGCGAGTTCCGGGCCTCGAAGCTGCTGCAGGAGCGGTTGTTTGCCAATCCGAAGGTCGAAGTGATCTGGAACAAACGGGTCCGCGAGTTCAAGGGCGGACCGGCCGGGCTTCAGTCCGTCGAGCTGCAGGACATGCTGACCGGAGAGCACTCCAGTCTCGCCGCAACCGGCGCGTTCATCTTCATCGGCTTTCGACCCAACACCGGCCTGGTCAAACAGCATGCTGAGCATGATCCGAACGGATACCTGGTCACCGACGATCGCATGATGACGTCGATACCCGGGCTGTTCGCTGCCGGCGATGTCAGGGCGCAGCTCACCCGCCAGATCACGACTGCGGTGGGCGATGCGACCACCGCGGCCATTGCGGTGGAGAAGTACCTGACCGACCGACGGAGCCGCCTCGAGTCGAAGGCAAAGGTCGGTGTCTAAGCTCGAAGTCGTCTCGCTGCCGAACGGACAATTCGCCGAGAATTGCTACCTGGTGGCGGACGGAACAACCGGCGAGGCCGTGATGATCGATCCCGGACAGGAGCCGGTCACATTCCTGGCAGCGCTGAAGGGACGTGGCTGGCATCTCCGGGCCATCTGGCTCACTCACGCCCATGTCGATCACATCATGGGCGTGGGGGCGGTCCACCGTGCCACCGGCGCGCCCATTCATCTTCATCCGCTCGACCGTCCTCTCTACGATGCGCTGCCCCAGTTCGGAACCTGGGTGGGGATGCAGCTGGAGACTCCGCCCGCTCCTCAATTCGAGCTGATGCCCGAACAGCCGCTCCGGGTTGGCGGGTTCGAGTTCTCGGTCCGGTTCACACCGGGACATTCTCCGGGGAGCGTGAGCTTCCTCGGGGAGGATCGGATCTTCGGTGGCGACGTCCTGTTCAATGGGTCCATCGGGCGAACCGATCTGCCTGGGGGGGACACCGCGACCCTGATGGCCTCAATCCAGTCAGAGTTCCTCTCCTTGCCTGACTCTACCGTCGTCCATAGCGGCCACGGGCCGGACACCACGATCGGCGTCGAGCGACTGACCAATCCTTTCTTGACGGGGGCGTACCGGCTTGGGTAAGACGGCGGAAAAGCCTGCCCCGAACGGAGTGAGGGGGCGGAACGGCGGAACGGCGGTAGGAGAGTCGGGTGAAGACCTACCGCCTTACCGTCTTACCGCCGTACCGCCCACATGCAACCGCTGCGGATTCCCCCTTCCCACCGAGGCCTGGGGCTGCAAGAATCCCTGCCTCAACTGCGGTACCATCTACCCGCTCGGGGACTGCTCTGACTGAGCCCGCCGTCTGGACGCTGCCGGATCTCGAGACGTTTGCCGGGGCTGACGCGGCGGGGTCTCTGGACATCTCTCGTAGCACTCTCCCCGAGCGACTCCGGCCCGATGCACTCGGCGTGCTCGACATCTCTGAGTTCTTCGGCGAGACCACCGGTGGGGTCCGCACCTACCTGCTACAGAAGGCCCGCTATGTAGAGGCGCGGCCTGAGCTGCGGCAGGTGCTGGTGGTACCGGGCGCGCGCGACTCGATTCACCAGGCTGATGGCGTCCGCTGTTACCGGCTTCACGGTCCCTCCATTCCAACGCAAAAACCATATCGCTTCATGCTGGCGACCCGGTCGACCAGCCGCATTGTGGCTCACGAGCGCCCCGATCTGATCGAGGTTGGCAGTGCCTGGTGCGCCCCCTGGCTGGTGCACCTCGCCACCCGGCAGCTGGATGTGCCCACGGTCTGGTTCTACCACAGCAACTTTCCCCGGGTCATTGCGCCCTGGCCTGCGGCCACCGGATACGTCCGGCGAACCGCGAGCGCCCTGGCCTGGCGCTACGTCCGCCGGCTGAGTCGGCTGGTGAATGCCACCCTCGCGCCCTCCGACTTCGTGGCCGGTGAGCTCGAGCGCGAAGGAGTCGAGCGGGTGCGGCGGGTGACGTTGGGAGTCGATCTCGACCGGTTCCATCCCCGCAGGCGCGCCTACGCCGCGGAAACGCGACGCGGGTTCGGTTTGCCGGAGGGGCCGCTCGCGTTGTTCGTGGGACGCTTTGCCCGGGAAAAGGAGCTGGACCTCCTCCTCACGGCCTGGCCGACGGTCGAGGAGCGCACCGGCGCGCGACTGGTACTCATTGGAGACGGTCCCTCCCGCCGGAGGCTCCAGCGGCGGCCCGGCAGCGACCGCTTGCACTGGCTCCCATTTGAGCAGGACCGGGAGCGCCTGGCAGATCTCCTCGCCGCAGTGGACTTGTACGTGGCTCCGTGCTCGTTAGAGACGTTTGGCCTCTCGGCACTCGAAGCCATCGCGAGCGGAACACCTATCCTTACAGCCAACCGGTGCGGCGTCGCCGAGACCGTTACCCGCTCGGGCGGCGGCGCACATTTCCAGTCGGGCGATCCCGGGTCGCTGGCGGAGACTGCCGCCCGGCTGCTCTCGGGAGATCTGAGATCGCTCGGTGCGCGCGGGCGGCTCTACGCCGAGGCCCACCACGGATGGGATACCGTCCTCGATCGGCACTTCGATATCTATCGCCGGATCCTGGACCGGTGATGCTGCTGGTCTCGATCCACGATGTGAGCCCGGCCCAGGCCCCCGCCGTCAATCGGCTCTGGGGCCTGTGCGCGGAACGCGGCATCACGCCCACCTTGCTGGTGGTCCCCAACTGGCATGGCGAGTGGCCGCTCCAGAGGCACCCCCGCCTGGTTGAGTGGGTGCGCGCTCGTGCGGATGATGGTGCCGAGATCGCGTTGCACGGTGAGCGCCACGACGAAGTCGGTCTGCCGCGTCGGACCGCCGACCGATGGAGGGCCTGGGGCAGGACCAACGGTGAAGGCGAGTTTCTGACCCTCGACGCCGCATCCGCTCGCGAGCGCCTGCTGCGCGGCCTGGAATTGTTGCGCCAAGTTGGTCTGGAGCCGACCGGGTTCGTCCCGCCGGCATGGCTCGCACGCGAGGTCGCGCACGAAGCCGCAGCGGCAGCCGGACTCGCCTTCAGCGAAGACGAACGCTCGGTTCGGCTGCTCTCATTGTCGAAACGGGTGCGCTCGCCCGTGGTTCGGTGGAGCGCACGCACCCG
>DASYVW010000410.1:0-3873 GCA_035936675.1 Gemmatimonadales bacterium | reverse complement strand
ACTCCCGGAAGAACCGGCGCCCAACCGGCTCGGCTGACAGCGCGTCGGCTGCGAGTACGGCAAATGCCATCGCGCCGCCCTCCGGCTTTCCAGCCAGCTTGCCGAGCGACACGACTGCTTGCTGGTGGGGGCGGGCCAGCTCCAGCTCGATGGAGGGGATTCTGCCGAAGGCGACTGCGACTGCCAGCCGGCGTGCGGCGGGGTCGAATGCGAGGACTAGACCTATCCTTCCCCGCCGGCTCAGCCGGCCGGCCAGTCTGGCAGCGGTTCGTTCAGGGTTGGAGCTCTCGGTTGCGAACCAGGGCAGTGGGCCGGTCTGGCCGACAACCTGAATCGTGGAACTGTCATTGCTGCTACGGTGCCATGCTTCGGGCGGACCCGCCTCCCAGAGCGGCTCGTGACCAAGGGCAGAGACCAGGCGTGGCAGATCGGAGAGGGTGTGAATCGACGAGAGGCAGGTCTCGAGATCCATCCGTGGGGCGCTCCGGAGAAGGCGGAGGCCCACGGTATGGACTGGTGGACAGGATCACTGCATCGGAATGACGCCTGTCGTACCTTTACCTTGACCCTTCATTTCAACCAGGACTCAAATGCTTCGACTCGACCTTCTCGTCCTTGCGCTTACCCTGGCTGTACCCGTCACGCTCTCGGCCCAGGCCGCGGCCGACAGCGGCAGCTTCATAGTGCGTCATGCCGGCGACACCGTTGCCCTCGAGCGGTTCTCCCGTACGGGGATCAAGCTCGAGGGCACTCTCGCCCTCCGCAATCCGAAGAAGACTTCCGAGCACTACTCCGCGGTGATCGCGCCCGATGCCACCCTGCCCCTGATCGAGGTGACGGTCCGGCAGGGCGCCGACAGCGGTCCGGTCAAGGCGAAGATCGTCCAGCGTGCCCGGGTGATCTTCAAGGAAGACAGTGCGGCCGTGGACGAGGTGAGTGATGCGGGGCTGGTGACCCGTGTCTTCGGTACCGAGGAGGGAGCTATACCCTACCTCAATCTCTCATTCGCCTTGCTGGAGCAGGCGGTGCGCCGGGGACGGATAACTCGGGGAGCCTCTCACCTGGCCTTGTTCAATCTGGGCGGCGGGCAGACACTCAGCGCCAGGATGTCACCGCTCGGCGGCGACTCGTTGCAGCTCGACATCGGGGATATCCGGTTCCATCTCAGGGTCGATGGGAAGGGCAGGGTACTCGGGGGGCGGATACCATCGCAGAATCTGGTAGTTGAACGACGATAATCGACCGCTCACCGCTCACGCTTTTTTCTCCTCGCTCACGTTTTGTCTTCATACACCCGCCCTTTCCATTCTACTCTTCGCCCGCCTCGCCAGGTCGACTTCAGAATGACGTACAGCGCCATGAGTGCGCCCATCGGATATCCCAACCCGTAGAGCACCGGGATCTTCATCCCATAACAGATCAGCATCCAGAACAGGGCCGAGAGACCCGTCGCGGCCAGTGCGGGCGGCGCGAATCGCCCGAGCGCCGGGTCAACGGCCACCGCGATCACTACGGCGGGTGGTGCCAGCCAGAACAGCATGGCCAGGACCAGCATCATCGGCACCAGCGCCCGTCTGAGCGGCTCATCGGGGAACGAACGCCGCCCGCCCAGGTAGATGTTCTTGGACCAGCCCTCGATAAGGTGAGCCAGATCCTGGTACATCCGGGTTTCCATCAGCCGCTCGGCGAAGGCGAAATGCAGTTTGAGACCTTTCGCCAGATACGTTTGCGCCAGCGCCAGGTCCTCGGCTACCTCGTGACGCACCGCGGCATGAGTACCGGCGATTTCGTACGCGGTACGGCTGGTCAGGATGAACTGCCCGTTGGCGATGACGTCGCTGGCTCGGCGTGCCCGGTTTACCGTCTGCGGGTGATAGCGCAGCGCCAAGAGGAACCAGATCTGCGGCATGACCAGCCGCTCCCAGAACGTCACGCACTTTTGAGTGGGTGACACGGTCACCAGTGCCGCATTCTCTTGCTCCAGCGCACCGACCGCCTGCCCCAGGAGCGCAGGATGATGTCTGGTGTCGGCGTCGGTAAAGAGCAGGAGGTCACCCCGAGCATGACGGAAGCCCTGCAAGCAGGCCCACGGCTTTCCGTACCAGCCTTCGGGCAACTCCTCGCCCCGGACCAGCCGGAGACGGGGGTCGGGTGGGAGGCTCTCGACGATGGCCGCGGTTCTGTCGCTGGAGCGGTCGTCCACGACCAGCAGTTCGAATGGGCTGTAGCTCGTCTCCAGGACCGAGCGCACGACGATGGCAATCGTGGCTGCCTCGTTGCGCGCCGGAACAATGACCGACACAAGCCGTCCGGATCCTACCGGTGCATCGGAGAGACTGGGAGAACGCCGGGCGAGCCGCGGGAGTGTGAGGAAGGGAAGAAGCCAGGGAACTGCCGGAAGCAATTCGACTGCATGGTGGAGGCGCACCGACGTGCGCCCCTGCTACTCTACATGCTTGGAGACGGCCTGAAGCTCTTGTCCCAGCGCATCGAGCTGACGCTCGACTTCGGCAAAATCCTGGTCTGCGCCGATCGAGGTAACCCCGTTCTGGGAGAAGAGTGTCGCAACGAGCGTGTCGGTGTAGCCCACGACCGCGATCGCGATTCCCTTGTCGATCACCCGGTTCAGCTGGAGCATAATGGCCATGCCCTGCCGCGCGCGCATGGTGACGAGCACCGGAGCGAGATTGCGGATGAGCATCTCGCGGAAAAAAGTGAGCTCCTCAACGACTTCACCGGCAGCGAGGCCGCGGGCCGATGCAATGCGTCCGTAATGCTCGCAGGCGTGGAACCAAACAGTATTGACTTCACGCCGAAGCGGGCCGACCATCTCGGTCATCACGTCGAACAGAAGGCGGAACTCCCGTTCGACGGTCGCGCGCGGTATCGTGTGGGCGCCGGTGGCCCGGTCTCCCAGCCAGACAACCCACTGGGACACCACCGAGTCGCGCATCTCGGCGATGACGCGGCCGGCGGCGAGCAAATCGGGCTGCGAAGCACGCACGTACCGATTCTCCCTGAAAAAGGTTCGTGAATCTACAGCGGGGACACTATGGGGTCAAAACCGCTCATTCGAGCTCCCAAGCTGGTGCCAGGTTGCCGCATTGCACTGATCGCACCGGCGGGTCCGCTTCTCGAAAGAGATGATTTAACCAGAGCCGAAGCTCTTTGCCGTGCGCTAGGTTACGAACCCGTGCTAGGCAAGAACGCCTCCAACCGCTACGGCTACCTGGCAGGTGCCGATGACGAGCGCCTCCTTGACCTCAACCAGGCCCTGCAAGACCCCAACGTGGCGGCGATATGGTGCATCCGTGGCGGATACGGAGTCACTCGCCTGCTCGAGCGCGTGGACTTTGGTGCCATGGCCCGCCGGCCCAAGCCGCTCATCGGGTTCTCCGACATCACCGCGCTTCTCAATGCGGTAGGCCGCGCTGCCGGCGTGGTCACCTTTCACGGACCGGTAGCTCGGGCCAGCATGCCGGCATTCAGCCGCGAGCACTTCGAGCGGGTCCTCACCCGGGCCGAACCAGCTGGCCGCCTGGGCCGACTTCCGGGACCGGCCGGCGTCCTGGTTCCGCAGCAGCACCGTATCGTCACGCTGCGCGGTGGAACCGCCGAGGGTCCGCTGGCAGGGGGCAATCTCACCCTGCTTCAATGTCTGATCGGCACGCCGTGGTTCCCCGATCTCGCCGGCGCCATCCTCTTCATCGAGGACGTGGGTGAGCACCTCTACCGGGTGGACCGGGCCCTCGCCCATCTGCGCACAATCGGTGCACTCCAGAGCCTGGCCGGAATCATGGTCGGCCGATTCACCGATCTCGTTCGCGCAGGGCGAGACGGTGCGCTCGGCTTCGACGAGGTCCTCGCCACCTA
>DASYVW010000409.1:0-4647 GCA_035936675.1 Gemmatimonadales bacterium | reverse complement strand
CCCGAGCCCCTGGACGGCTGCTTTGTGCATGCCTCGCCGGAAGGGACATCGCTTAGAGTCCTCGGCGTGTTCGGCGTACACCGCGAGCGCGCCGGATTCACCGTGGTCGAGGTGGCCGGCCCCCGCCTAATCGCGCTGGTCAGACCTGATGGTAGCCAGCTCTTCTCGCCAACCCTGCCGGGAGGAGTCGCGGCACAACTGTTCTCTCTTGCCGGCGGCGAGGAGATGCTGGAGCTCGGTTGGCGTACCCGGACGCTGTTGGTGCCGTCATCGGCGGAGGCGAGCCGATGGAGACCGTAAAGGATTACATGGATAAGAAGGCCGTCGCCCAAGTGCTGGAGCAGATTGCCGCGTTTCTAGAGCTCAAGAGCGAGAATCCCTTCCGGATCCGGGCATTCAGGACTGCAGCCCGGGCCATCAGCACCTTTCCCCGTGACTTGCGCCAGTCACTGGAAGACGGGTCGCTCGCGTCGGCCAAGGGCGTCGGTCCAGCCACGTTGCAGATCGTCACCGAGCTGGTGGGGACCGGGCGAGCGAGCATGCTCGAGGAGTTGCGTGAGAAAATTCCTCCAGGCCTGGTCGAGATGCTGGAGATCTCCGGATTGGGAGTGGCCAAGATCCGGCAGATCCACGAGGTGCTCGGCATCGACTCGCTCCCCGAGCTCGAGGCTGCCGCTCTTGACGGCCGACTGGCGAAGCTGCCTCGGTTCGGGCCGAGGACCTCGGAGAACCTGCTCAAGGCTATCGCCTTCCTCCGCCAGGCCAGCGCCTACCGGCTCTCCCATCACGCCGCCGACGAGGCCGAGGGCCTGCGATCGGCACTCGAACGCCTGCCCGGCGTCACGAGCGCGATCGTCGCGGGGGACGTGAGGCGGCGAGCGGAAGTGGTAAAAGATCTCATCATCGTGCTGGTGGCCGAATCGTCTCCTGCCGAGCTGTTTCGCCGGCTGAGCCAGCTGCCCGGTGTCCATGAGTACGCCGGTCAGGACGAGCGCCGCCTGACGCTCAGGTTTGCGGGGGGGGCCAGCGCCCAGATCGTCGCCACGACACCGGTCAACGCCGGCGCGGTGCTGGTGCAGGCCACCGGGAGTGAGGGGCACTTACGAGAACTGGCCGCCTACGCCGGCGCCCGAGGATTCGGCCTGAACGGGGCGGCGCTCTGGCGGGGAAGCCAGTTCGTCCCTACCGCCGACGAGAACGCCTTCTACCATGCTCTGGGACTGAGCTTCATTCCGCCCGAACTGCGTGAAGGCAGCGGGGAGGTGGCTGCGGCCGAGCGGCAGCAACTTCCCCGGCTGGTGGAGGGCAAGGATATCCGGGGGTTCCTGCACTGTCACACCCGCTACTCGGATGGGTCCAATACCGTGGAGGAGCTGGCGCTGGCCTGCCAGGCAGCGGGATACGACTATCTCGGCGTGACCGACCACAGCCAGGCGGCGGCGTACGCCGGCGGACTCCGGCCAGAGGATCTTGCCCGGCAGGGCGATGAGATCGATGCGGTGAACAGCCGGCTGACCGGGTTCAAGGTGCTGAAGGGCGTCGAGGCCGACATCCTCCAGGATGGCCGGATCGACTACGATGAGCAGGTGCTGGAACGGCTCGACTTCGTGATCGCGTCGGTGCACAGTCGGTTCAACATGGGGCAGCGAGAAATGACCGCGCGGATGCTCGCGGCCATGGACAACCCTCACCTGACCATCATCGGTCATCCAACCGGGCGGCTTCTCCTCTCCCGGGATCCCTACCCGATCGACCTGGATGCCGTCATCGAGAAGGCCGCGGCCACCGGTGTCGCCCTCGAGATCAACGCCGATCCGCATCGGCTCGACCTCGATTGGCGGGTGGTTCGCCAGGCGCGCGACAAGGGCGTGGCGATCTCCATCGGTGCCGACGCCCACAACGTCGCCGGCATCGGATACGTCGAGTACGGCATCGGCATGGCACGGAAAGGTTGGCTGGTGGCGGACGACATCCTGAACGCGAAGCCGGTGGACGAGTTCGTGGCATACGCGCGGAGGAGACGGTGATGAAGGCAGGGAAGCGGGGAGGCGGGGAAGCGGGGCGGAGGACCGCGGAAAAGCGAGGGCCCGTTCCCAAACGCGCTCGGCTTACGAAACCCGGGAAGAAGCGGCTTCCCCGCTTCCCCGCTTCCCCCCCTTCCGCCGAGATCCTCTCTCGCCTCAAGGAGCTCTATCCCGACGCGCGCTGCGCCCTCGAGTACCGGAACGCCTACGAGCTACTCTGCGCCACAATCCTCTCGGCGCAATGCACCGACGTACGGGTCAACATGGTCACTCCTACCCTGTTCTCCCGGTACCCCACACCGTTCGAGCTGGCCCGGGCTCAACCAGCCGAGGTGGAGGCGATCATCAAGTCCACCGGCTTCTTTCGCAACAAGACCAAGAGCCTCATCGGGATGGCTCAGGCAGTGGTAGCCGATCACAACGGCGAGATTCCCCGGACCATGGAGGAGCTGCGCCGGCTACCCGGGGTCGGTCGCAAGACGGCGAACGTGGTATTGGGGAATGCGTACAACATCAACGAAGGGGTGACCGTAGACACTCACGTTGGCCGCCTGAGTGGACTTCTTGGTCTGAGCGCAGAGCAGGATCCGGTCAAGGTTGAGCAGGACCTTATGAAGCTCTTCCCCCAGGCAGACTGGGGGCTCCTGTCGCACCTCCTCATTTTCCATGGCCGGCAGGTCTGCATCGCCCGGCGGCCTAGATGCGGCGACTGCGTGCTCGCCCGGCTCTGTCCCTCGTCTTTGGTTTGACCCACTTCTAGGAACCCCCGATGCGCATTCGCCCGGCCTTGCTCGCCCTCACACTCGGCGGCTCGGCCTCAGTCGCTGCCCAACAGGCACTCTCCATTGGTCAGCCCGCCGCGACCGTCGCCGGGGCAGTAGATGGCAAGGTCCTTCGCGCCCACCTCGAGTTCCTGGCTGACGACGCGCTGGAGGACCGTAAGCCCGGAACCCGGGGCGGCGAGCTGGCGGCCAAGTACATCGCCGCGCAGTTCCAGCGTCTGGGTCTGGAACCCGCGGGAGACAGCGGCACCTACTACCACCCCGTGCCGATCATCACCCTCACCCCTCGGCCGACCGTGAAGGTGGGTGGCGCCACCCCGACCGAGCTCACGTATCGTACCGACTACGTGCTCTGGTCGATGCACAACGACTCGACGGTCAATGCCAGAGGTGATCTTGTTTTTGTCGGGTACGGCATCGTGGCACCAGAATACAACTGGAACGACTACGAGGGCATAGACGTCAAGAACAAGATCGTTGTGGCGCTGGTGAACGATCCCGGTCTTCGCGATTCAACGATCTTTCGAGGACCGATCCTCACCTACTACGGACGCTGGACCTACAAGATCGAGGAGGCGCAACGCCAGGGTGCCGCCGGCATCCTCATGGTCCACACAACCGAAAGCGCCACCTATCCGTGGAGCACGGTACAGTCGAGCTGGACCGGACCTCAGGTTCGGGTCGAGGAGCCGCCGAAGTCGCTCCTCATCGCCGGGTGGCTGAATCAGGATGCAGCAACCAAGCTCTTCCGCCAGGGTGGCCAGGACCTCGCGAGCCTCATGGACCAGGCGGCCCGGCGCGGGTTCAGACCAGTGCCTCTCGGGCTCCAAATCGACGCCACCGTGCGGAGCGACATCCGCCGGTCCGAGACCAGCAACGTGCTCGGTCGGTGGCCCGGCCGGGGGCCGCTGGCGCGTGAGGCGGTGCTGATCGGGGGTCACTACGATCACTTCGGGATCGGCGCCCCGGTGGCCGGCGACTCGATCTACAATGGGGCCGAAGACAACGCATCGGGCACCGCTGCTGTTCTGACCGCGGCCGAGGCCTTCGCGAGAAGCGGCGTACGGACCGGCCGGTCGATCGTTTTCATCGGGTTTACCGCGGAAGAAGCCGGGCTGCTCGGATCCCAGGCACTTGTCGCCAAGCCAACCATACCTTTGAGCCGTATCGCCGCGATTCTGAACCTCGACGTGATGAACATGTATGGGCGCACCCGAGACGTGTCGGCCCTCGGGCTGGATCAGTCCTCCCTCGGAGGCGTGTTCACCCGTGCCGCAGCCGCGGAGGGGCTCACCGTCACCGTAAACCGTGACGCCCTGATTCGTGGGTCGTATTTCAGATCGGATCACTTCCCCTTTGCCAAGGCGGGAGTCCCAGGGACGTCGATTGAGAACGGTGAGGCGTACGTCGGTCAGCAGGCGGATTACGGCCGCAGGAAGTCGGACGAGTACACCGAGAAGCGGTATCACCAGCCCAGCGATGAGCTGCTCCCCTGGTTCAGCTACGATGGCGCCGTGCAGCAGCTTCGAGTCATTGTCCGTACAGCAGTGGCAGTCGCGAATGCTCCCAGTCAGCCGAGGTGGAACGGGAACTCGGAGTTCCGGCAGGCGGGGGAGGCGAGGCAGATGGGGCGGTAAAGAAATCACGAAAATACGAAAAACCCCAGAAAAGCAACGAAAATGGCCCAAAAAATTGTGTTTGTTTGCACTTTCGGCTGTTTTCCGTGCTTCGTGATTGGCTTCGTTTAATCGAACCACGTCCCTCGTTCCGCTCGGGGATCAGAGCGCCTCATCACGGATACCGCCCTCCGGTCTTTCCCGTCCTTCCCGTCCTTCCCGTCT
>DASYVW010000408.1:0-2386 GCA_035936675.1 Gemmatimonadales bacterium | reverse complement strand
CAGCGCCCGGACTCACTCTCCGAGGAGGTGAGAAAGTACGTCGCGGTGGACACCGCCGTGATTGCGCTGACTCACGTGCTGCTGCTGGATGGCACCGGGGCAGACCCGCAGCCGGACCAGACGATCGTCATCCGGAATGGGCGCATCGCTGCCGTCGGCCCCGCGGCTGGAGTGCCTATTCCCGACGGCGTCCGCACGATGGATCTGACCGGTCACACGGTCATCCCCGGGCTGATCGGGATGCACGATCACCTGTTCTACACCGCCGCCGGCGGCCGGGCGGTTCAGATGTCCTACACCGGCCCGCGGCTCTATCTGGCCTCAGGGGTGACGACCATCCGCACGGCGGGGAGTCGCGCCACTTACGCCGAGATCAACCTTCGGGACAACATCGGCCGTGGTCTGGTCCCCGGCCCCCGAATCCACCTGACCGCGCCCTATATCACCGGGGCGGCCGGCGGCGGGAGCATGGACGTGGTGACGACGCCGGCAGAGGCGCGCCGGTTCGTGGCCTACTGGGCCAGCGAGGGCGCCACCTGGATCAAGGCGTACACCGACATCGGCCGGGCGGAGTTGGGCGCCGCGATCAGGGAGGCACACAGGCGCGGGCTCAAGGTGACGGGTCACCTCTGCTCGGTCTCCTTCCGCGAGGCGGTGGCGCTGGGAATCGACAATCTCGAGCATGGTATGCTCACTGCTTCCGACTTCGATCCGTCGAAGCAGCCCGACGTCTGTCCGGTCACGATCGTCGGTCGAAACAATCAGGCAGATCCCAAAGGAGAGGTGGCCCGGGCCACGATTCAAGCGTTGGTGAAGCACGGCGTGTCCATGACGTCCACCCTGGCAGTGTATGAGCCGTTCGTCGCCAACCGCCCGACGAAGGAGCCGCGGGTCCTCAACGCCATGGCGCCCGAAGTGCGGGCCAGCTACATGAAGGTCCGGCAGGAGATCGACTCCAGCGGCGCCGGTCCCATTACGGCGGAGGGACTCGCAAGCTCCATGGCCTTCGAAAAAGAGTTCGTCGAGGCGGGCGGGCTCTTGGGCGCCGGCGTGGACCCCACCGGGCTCGGTGGCGCGCTGGCCGGCTACGGCGATCAGCGGAACTACGAGCTCTTCATCGAGGCGGGCTTTACCCCCGCCCAGGCGATCCGGATCATGACATTCAACGGGGCCAAGATCCTCGGCGTGCAGCAGCGGCTCGGCTCGGTGCAACAGGGCAAGCTCGCCGACCTGGTTGTACTCAAGGGGGATCTCGCCCGCGATCCGAAGGTCATTCGCAGTCCGACCCTGGTCTTCAAGGATGGGATTGGCTACGACTCGGCCAAGCTGATCGGGTCGGTCGAGGGTCGAGTCGGAATCGACTAACCTACAGATACCGCGCGACTGCCATTGCCCCGGCCGCGACGGCGAGGAACCCCGCCACCAGTCGCGAGCCGAGGACCATTCGCCCCTGGAGCCGTCCGATCTCGGCCTGCTGCTCGGCGGATGGTGCTCCGTCGGCGGCGCGCTGCCCTATGGCCGCCATGCGCCTTGCCGCAGGCCCGCTGACCACCATTCCCACCAGCGCTCCGAGGATCGCCGCCAAACCGCCAACCCCATAGGCCATGCCCGGCGGGGTACTGGCCCAAGCTCCGTGAGTCGCGGAAACCAGTCGGCCATAGAGGGTGAAGCCCGAGAGCACCGTGAGCAGCGCGGCGATGGCGAGAAAGGTCGGCAGCCGGAGTTGTAGCATGAGATGCTGCATGAACCGGCCACCCTCCCGCCCGGTCGCGCGTGCGGTGGGGAGCAGGAACCCGGCGATGATAAAGATCGCGCCGACCCAGAAGACGCCGGCCAGAATATGGATCAGGCGCAAAAGCAGAGTGATGGTGCGGTCGTCCATTGATCTTGTCTCCAGGCAACGCAGATTTCGGTGGACAGCCTGTACAACTTCACTGTACAGCCTATATACTTAAATTGCCATGTCAAGAGCCCCATGAGTCCCCGACCGTACCGGATGGAGCGCCGGCGGGAGAGCACCGACGAGAACCGGCAGCGGATCATCAACGCGGCCCGGGAGTTACTCGCCTCCCGTAAAGCCTCGGCCAAGTTCTCGCTGGAGGCCGTCGCGCGGCGGGCCGGGGTCGCCCGGATGACGGTCTACCATCAGTTCGGCTCGCTGGGCGGGCTGCTGGAGGGGCTCTGCGATTCGCTCGCGATCGCCGGGGGGATGACTCATCTGGCCGAGGCCTTTCGTCAGCCGGACCCGCTCGCGGCGGTGGATCAGTTCATCGCGGTGTTCATGGGGTTCTGGGAATCCGACCGGCCGGTCATACGAGGCCTGGGCGCCCTCGCCGTGTTGGACCCGGAGTTCGCGGCGGTGCTGGAAGAGCGGTACGGCTGGAGG
>DASYVW010000407.1:0-1880 GCA_035936675.1 Gemmatimonadales bacterium | reverse complement strand
GCCTCCGCCCGGGTGTCCATCAGCACCAGACCGCGCACTCGAGGCCGCCAGTTCCGCAGGAACTCGAATGCCACGTATCCACCCATCGAGAGTCCGCAGAGAATAACGTCGTCCACGCCGAGGGCGTCGAGTAACGCCGCGAGATCCGCGGCGTAGATTGCCATCCCATATCCCAGGTCCGGTGCATCAGACTGCCCCATGCCCCGCAAATCCGGAGCGATCCGGCGATAGCCTTCGAGCGCGTCGATCTGGTCGCGCCAGATGGTGTGGTCGAAGGGATAGCCGTGCACGAATAGAATGGCAGGGCCTTCGCCCCGCACCTCCACCGCGAGGTTCACCCCATGCACCATGAGCCGCTGCACATCCCCCGTCGGGACCCGGCGTGCGTTCATGAACTGGCCGAACTCCTGCGGCACCGGAATCGGCCGACCCTCTCGATCGATGCAGACGAAGACGAACTCGGCACTCGCGATGAGGGCGTCATCACGGACCCGTCTGGCCGTTTGGCGCATGGTGAAGCTGGTTCGCCCGTGATGGGTGAGCACCTGCTGAAAGCGAAGCACGTCGCCGGGGAATGCGGCAGCCCGGTAGTCGATTACGGTTTTCCGTAACGCCGGCCAGGTGCCGGCTCGAGTGAACACATCCATACCGGGGCCGTGCCGGAGCATCTCCCAGCGCGCGCGCTCAAACAGGCTGAGGAACGCCGCCTGGTTGAGGTGCCCGAAGGCATCGCATTCGTCCGGATAGACGACAAGATCGATCTCGGGGTGTGTCATGGGTCTAGAATATGGGGGAAGGTCGGGAAAGTCGGGAAGGACGGGAAGGCACGAGATAGACCGTGGTGATATCTTGCGGTAAATCTCCGGGCGATAGCGCCCCTTCCCGACTTTCCCGTCCTTCCCGACTTTCCCGACCATGAAACCACCCACCGACTACATCCGCCACGCCGCCCGTCTCGCCCGAAAGCTCCAGATGGATGCTTCCCTGGGTGGCACACCTCAGCCGGATGCCGAGTTCTTCAAGGCGCTCTCGAAAGCTTTCGACGAGATCGCGGCCGGGCTGGAACTGGTGGGCAAGCCGGACTGATGGCTGCCCTGATCGAGACACGAGCAGATCTCGAGCGGCTCTTCGAGCGGCTGAGATCCGAGCCCTTGCTCGCGGTCGACACCGAGGCCGCCAGTTTCCATCGGCATCGGGATCGAGTGTATCTGCTTCAAATCTCGTCCCGCCAGGAGACGGCCGTCGTCGATCCGCTGGCGGTCGACGCTCTGGCCCCGCTCGGCGAAGTGCTGGCCGATCCGAAAATCGAAGTCGTGTTTCATGATGCCGACTACGATCTGCGCCTGCTGCACCAGGAGTTCGGTTTCAGCGCAGCGAACCTGTTCGACACCCGGGTAGCCGCCCAGCTGCTCAATGAGCCCGGCGTGGGGTTGGCCGCGCTGCTGGAGAAGTACGTCGGCGTGCACCTGGACAAGCGCTACCAGCGTGCGGATTGGTCGCTCCGACCGCTGTCAGCCGAGATGCTCGAGTATGCGGCAGCCGACACCCGGTATCTCCCTGAGCTGCGGGACCTGCTGCGGGCGCGCCTGGCTGAGCTGGGACGGTTGGAGTGGGCTGAGGAGGAGTTCGGTTTACTGAGCGGGGTCCGCTGGTCGGCACCGGACGCGGACGAGCCGGCGTATCTGAGGATGAAAGGAGCGAAGGCCCTCAACGGCCGGGGGCTAGCGGTTCTGCGCGAGCTGTTTCAGTGGCGGGTTGATCTTGCCCAGCGTACTGACCGGGCGGCATTCCGCATTCTCAACAACGAGCCGATGCTGTCGATGGCCCAATTACCCCCGGCCGACCTGCCAGCGCTGAAAGCGGTTCGCGGGATCGGGCCG
>DASYVW010000406.1:0-2129 GCA_035936675.1 Gemmatimonadales bacterium | reverse complement strand
CGCCTGAGTGCTGCTCGGGAGCCAGCGTTCGCGAGAACACATAGATGTGCCAGCCGGCCGGCCACGGTGGTGCACCAGGCTGCCGCGTGAGTTCGTAGGTGCGACGCCCAAGGAGAACGGTATCGACCGCCTCGTAAAGCGCGGCGAAATCGATAGCCGGGTCACTTACGATCCAATCCACCTCTCCATGCGGGCCGGCGATGTAGCCGTCGAGGCTCGCGGCAACTCTGTACAGTACTCGGCGCATCCGACTCGACCTTGTAAGTGCACACTCAGCGGCTGCCTACGCGGACCGCGGGTCAGCTGCGGCGACTTTCCGGCTCGCGCACTATCCAGCGTTCCTTTGAATGATGCTCCGTCGGCTGCGCTTATTAGGCGCCATCCTCGCCTAGGCGTTCGTCAAGATAGTGCAGTAGAGAGCGAGCAGCGTTGATCGCCAGCATAGCTTCAGGGGCCTCCAGGACTGCCGGATTGGGATGAGCGCCGCTCGCTTGATTTCGAAGAGTTCCCATTGAGTCGAGAACCGTCGCCAGTGCCATTAGGATCCTCTTGGTTTCGCCAGCTCGCAGCCCAAAGTCAACTAAAGCAGGGTGAGTGTCCCGGAGGGTCTTGAAGAGCTCCGTGGCGCTCGCCGTTTGACTCGGGCTCTCCCCACGACGCTCAAGTGCCGCCCGGAGATATCCGTGGAGAGCAGTATGAACACGATCGAGGGCATGTTCAGGTCCTCGACTTCTAAGCAGTAACTCAGCATCGGCTAGCGCTCTCTCTACGGCCTCTGTGGTGATCTGTGGCGAAGGGACCGGCACAGGTGTCGGACCCTCATCTGTCTCGAGCTGCATGACCACGAAGCGGACATAAGTGCCAAGCTCAGAGATTGTTTCCGCGACCATCCGAAACGGATTCTCGATGGTCTTGTCATTCTGAGCCTCCGACATGGCTACATACTGGTCCAACGTCGCGGCTAGGCGAAGAATTGCGAATTCGTCATTGAAGAAGTTGGTGGCATCGAGGATTTCAAAGGGGTACGCTTCAAGGGCGTCTGCCGCTTCCGTATGGCGACGCGCGCGAAGCAACCTTCCCGCGGCTGAGCGAAGCGACCTCCACTCATCGGGGTGGAGGGCCTGACCATGAACATCCGTGATTGAGGCGCCGCCGCCGTGATAAAGGTAGATCATGGATCTTCGTCTGGAGGATGCCGCCTAACGAGCTGCGCATCGGCTGTAAGCGACTCGGGCCCCTGCACCAACCTACGTTCCGCCGCCCGCCATCGGAGGGTGGCGGCGATTGGGACTCGGCCCTCTAGCGCTTGTCGGCTGCACGCGCGAACACCACCTGTCACCCATCAGGTGATAACACCTGTTACCGATCAGTTGAAACGTTCATACGCCTATTGCGCGTTTAAGCAACCATCGTGAAGCCCTGATACGAGCCGCTGAGCCAACTGATCCATTACAGTAAGATTAGGAAGCTTAGAGTAGCCAGTCACAGCACTGATCACATTGAAATACTCGAACTCTTTATCGGCGTAATAGTCATTAGCTTTTCGGATCTCCTCACGCTCTGCGTCAGTGACTTCAACGCGCGTAGCTAGACCCAGCTCGTCCGCCTTAGCGAGGACTCGCAGTAAGTCGTGACCAAGCGCTCTCTTCTTAAGTTCAGCCTTCGTCATACCTCGCTCAAGCAGAAATGCTTTGAGGACGAGTTCTATAGCCCGAGAATACAGATAGTAGCCAACGGGCGAGAATCCATGTGCAGGTGGCGCAGAGCGTGCGGCAGCCAAGAAGTGGCTGGCGTAACGATGGAAACCGAGCGGGCTAAGGTTAGCACGGATGGGGGGCGGCATTATGAGCTGCTGTTCAGCTGTCACTCTTTGCTCCATCCAAAGATCTTCGATGTAGTCGGCCTAACTAGTATTAGACTGCAACGGAGCCGGTTTCACGTACATTCCCTGCAGCCTAAACCACGAACTGTCAGTTCTTCCTGAGTACTCCGAAGATAATCATCAGTCTGCGACCGCAGTTAGGCTGACGGCGCCCTGCAACGC
Source organism: Gemmatimonadales bacterium (assembly GCA_035936675.1). Taxonomy (GTDB): domain Bacteria; phylum Gemmatimonadota; class Gemmatimonadetes; order Gemmatimonadales; family GWC2-71-9; genus CAVVWJ01. Next base: position 85 of record DASYVW010000406.1, on the reverse strand, counting down.
CGCAATGACGCTGCAGCCAGGACTCCTTTCCTTCGGTCGAAGCCCCGGATCCTCCTCGCACTTTGCCCGAATCGGCCCCGTTTGT